>NZKH01000086.1 GCA_002692465.1 Methanobacteriota archaeon
CCTCTTCTATTTCTGCCGCCTCTTCCTCTTCTTCCTCTTCTTCACTTGGAGGGGATCCTGGTGGACCGCTTGGTGGACCCCTACTTGGTGGGGATCCCGGTGGACCGCTTGGTGGACCACTGCTTGGGGGGGATCCCGGTGGACCGCTTGGTGGACCAGCACTAGGTGGCTTGAATTCTTCTTCCTCTTCTTCCTCTTCTTCACTTGGAGGGGACCCTGGTGGACCGCTTGGTGGACCACTGCTTGGTGGAGATCCTGGTGGACCACTTGGTGGCCCTCTCCCCGGAGGTGAACCCGGTGGACCGCTTGGAGGTAATTTTGGAATCTTTGTTTTTGATGTATTATTCTCTTCGGAATCTTCTGAACTCATACCAAAAGCACCGGCTAACATTTCATCTACTTCGTCAACTTTTACTTTCCTTTTTCTTCGTGAATTATTCGGCCCCGGCATTAAAGCACCGTGCCTCCGACAACGGCCTGATTAAATACAACTTCGCAAATATAGCACTCAATTAACCTTGAGAGTTGGTTAAATATGAATTCCTTGTCGGGTGGCTGTTGCTCCTGTAGTGTAGTGGCCTATCATGCAGCCCTGTCACGGCTGCGACCCGGGTTCAAATCCCGGCAGGGGCGCCATTTCAAAAATAAAATAATACATATATTAGAAACTGATAGAAAAGAATGAACTAGTGTGTCTAATCAAATAACTAATATTGCGGGTTACCGGTTTATTGACCTAGATGATCGTGATGATTTGCGACAACCTTTCCGCGACATTACTGCGGAATTGGGCTTGAAGGGCACTATTTTACTAAGTAAAAATGGTATTAATTTCTTCTTAGCTGGAACTCAAAAATCAATAGATGGTTATATTTCATACTTGAATGAAGATAAAAGATTTCAAGATATTCCTTTGCATATTTCATATACAAATTATCAGCCATTTCGTAGAATGCTAGTTCGACTTAAAAAAGAAATCATAGCATTAGGTATTGATGAAATTAGGCCCGCGGAACATACTGGCCAATTTATTGAACCCAAGGAATTCAAGAAATGGTTGGATGAAGAACGAGAAGTAATAGTATTAGATACACGTAATGATTACGAATTAAGACTTGGAACCTTTGAAAATGCTATTGATCTTAACATTAAATCATTTAGGCAATTTCCAGAGGCAATTAAAAAATTAAAACGGGATAAATCTACTCCAGTAGTTATGTTTTGTACTGGAGGTATTCGTTGTGAAAAGGCTAGTGTAGTAATGGAGAATAAAGGATGGGAAAATGTATATCAAATCAAAGGAGGAATTCTAGGGTATTTCAAAGAAACTGATGGCGCTCATTGGAATGGTGATTGTTTTGTGTTTGATCAACGAGTTTCAATTGATAAAAACCTTAACGAAACCGAGCATGAAATGTGTTTTGCCTGTCGAGAACCATTAACACATAATGAAATGCTTTCAGAAAAATATATTTTGGACGAATGTTGTCCATATTGTTATGAAAAAAATGGTCCTGGTTTAATTATTCAGGGTAATTAAACTAGCTACTGAATCAACCATGACATCTATTTTTTGTGGGGCCGTTTCTACGTCTTCTTTGGTTGCTTCGCCACTTAATACAAGCACAGATAAACATCCTACTCGGTTTGCCATTTCCATATCTGTGTACAAACGATCTCCAATCATTGCAACTTGATTTGCTTCCAACCCCAACTCTTTGATTTTATGATTTAACATTCCAGGATTAGGTTTACCACAAATATGCATTGGCTTTACTCCTGTTGTTGCTTCTAATAATGAGAGATAAGCCCCTACATCTGGCAATCCCCCTTCAGGTGAAGGGCAAACTGTATCAGGATGGCTAGCTACTAGTGGAATACCTTTGTGAAGAAGAATAGATGCTTTAGATAATTTCTCATAATTAATCTCGGTATCATAACCTAATACTACTATTTGTGGATTTTCTGAATATGTGTTAATCCCTTTTTCCTCTAACATTTCACACATTGAATTGGTGCCAATTGTGTATACATTAGAATAATTATTCCCTGTAAGCCATTCTAATAAATCATCTGTCGAAAGCAATATTTCTGAAATATTTGCATCAATTCCGAAATTAGTTAATTTTTCTAAATAATCTTTTTTTGACCTACTAGAATTGTTTGATAAGTAATATTTTTTGATACCCTTTTTATCTAATCTATCTAGAAAATCATTTACTCCTTCTATCAGATTTCCTCCAAGGTAAAGTGTACCATCTAAATCCATAAAAACTGCTTCAATGCCTTCCAACTCAATATTCAATTTAATCACCTAAAATAATAACAATCTCAGTAATTTCCAAGTGCTCTTTAATTCTTCTTGTGCCTCTTTAGAACTTAATGATTGCTCTAATAAATCCTTGAGTTCTTTTTTCTTATTTGCTTTTCCAATAACCCAATTCATCAACCATTTCTTTTTAACCATCTTTTGTAATTTATAACTATTTGATAATTCAGGTCCTAATGTGTCCCAAATTTCTTTCATATATTCTTCAGATAAATTTACTGGAAAACCGTCTTTATGTTCTTCTTTATTAAAATATTTTAATGCAATTTTTGCACTTAATAAAGCATTTCCAACACCTTCGCCTGAAAAAGGGTCTACTAATGCTGATGCATCTCCAACACACATAGCACCTGCCATAGCTGATCTTCTAGGCTGAAAAGAGGGAGGTCTCTTTCGTGGACTGCCAAATGGTAATTGAGCCGCCTTTCCTGAACCTTTAATCATTGATGCACTCTTAAATTTCTTTGAAAATATTGGATTAGTTTTGATAATATTTTTTTGTAAAGATTTTAATTTGACGTTTCTTTTTTTAAGTTCTGAGGTAACCATGCCGATTCCTACATTGACTACAACTTTACCTTCTGAATTTTCTCCTACTGGAAATATCCACCAATATCCAGGTACTACACCATCAATAAAATGTATTTCAATTGGTTCTTGGCTAGTATTAATACCCTCAACATCAACCCAATATTCTCGATAGGCCTCACAATAATGTTTGTCATCTCGCATTGGTTCATTGTGACATTGTTTTGTTACTGCTGTGGCTACTGGACAATTAAATCCCCCAGCACCAATTGTTAAGGGGGCTAAAAAAATAAATTCACCTTCATTTTCCCCTTTTCTAATATTCCCTTTAATTCCTCTAATTTGTTTTTCTTCTTCAATGACTTCTTTTACATGAAAATTTTGTATTACAGAACCCCCTGCAGAGATTACGTGTTCTGTAGCTTTCTTGAACATCATATAATCAAATTGTAATCGGGGCAATGCATATCCCGCCTCCTTATTTTGTATTTCTTCTAAGGGTAATGAGCAGGTAATTTGCTGACCCCCTGGCGAGGAAAATGTAATTCCTGTTACCCGATTATGAGGGGTTTTTTCGATCAAAGGCTTCACTCCTAATTCAGTTACAATCCGTAATGATTTGCCACCTACAGCATCACCACATACTTTGTCTCTTGGAAACTTCCTTTTTTCTAAAAGTAGGACCCTGTTTCCAGCCATTGCAGCATATGAAGCTGCTGCGCTGCCACCAGGCCCACCTCCAACTACGATTACATCGAAATTGGTTCCAGATTCGGGCACCGGGCCACTTTCAATTGGGACATCCCATTCTGCGGCCATGTAATCGGGTATAGAAACCATCCAATGAATGCTATGCTAATAATTTTAATTAGAGGAGGATTTAATTGACAAAAGAGAAATTGAAAATAAAATATTTCTGTGCAAATAACCTAAAGATTTTAAAAAATGTTTAGCGTTTAATTCAAGTGTTGTCTCGATACGCAATATCATGGGCGGGGATAAAAAGGACAAGGAATTCTCAACGCGTGCAATTCATGTTGGAACAAAACATTATGAGGGTTCTGTAAATACTCCTATTTTTCAATCTTCAACATATAAATTAACTGAAGAGACCTATGCTGGATGGGCTGCTGGAGCACAACATACACTGATTTATTCAAGATTATCTAGCGTAAATTCTGAAGCTGTTGCTGAAAAATTAACCTCCTTGGAAAATGCAGAAGACGGGGAAGTATTCGCTAGTGGAATGGCTGCAATAAGCACAACTTTGCTTGGGCTTCTGTCCAATGGCGATCATGTAATTGCAAGTTCTGATGTATATGGAGGAACTTATGGACTAATGACTGAAGATCTTCCTCGATTTGGAATTGAAGTAAGTATGGCAGACATGAGGGATGTTAATTCATACGAAGCGGCCATTCAAGCAAACACAAAAATGCTGTACATTGAAACTTTAACAAATCCCGTGCTAAAAGTCTGCGATATTGAAGCATTTTCAAAATTGGCAAAGGAACGTAATTTAATCCTAGTTGTTGATAATACATTTACTACTCCTTGGGCCACTAATCCAATTGATATGGGTGCTGACATTGTAATTCATTCTACTACAAAATATCTAGGGGGTCATTCTGATATTATCGGAGGGGCAGTCTTGGGAAATAAGGATTTAATCGCAAAAATATTCCCAAAGAAAGTACATTTCGGAGGTTCTGCGGATCCTCATAATTGTTATATGTTGGAAAGAGGAATAAGAACCCTTGATGTAAGAATGGGCAGACATACTGAAAATGCAAATGAATTAGCAAAAAGATTAGAAAAACATGAAATGATAGAGAAGGTAATTCATCCATCACTGCCCAGTCATCCAGATTATGAAGTCGCCAAAAGAATAATGCCAAAAGGCACAGGAATGATGGCATTTGTTGTTAAAGGTGGAGATGAAGCCGCACTAAATTTTATGAGAAATCTAAAAATTATTTTTGAAGCAACAAGCCTTGGTGGAGTGGAAAGTTTGATTGAGTGCCCATTTAATTCTAGTCATATGTCAATTCCAGAAGATGTTAGAAAAGAAGCGGGAATTGTTTCCGGATTTGTTCGTTTAAGTGTAGGCATAGAAAATGTTGAAGATCTTTGGAAAGACATCTCTCAGGCTTTAGAATTTAACTAAGATAACATTAGTTCGGCAATTTATGTTGTGTGCCTGTTGTCTTTTGTAATTCGCTCATTTTAGAGATGTACCCCTCTGGTCCTTCTTCTCCAACATTTGCACTTTCTTCCCAGAGATTCTTTAATGAAACTGACCAATCTCCTCCTAAATCTCTAGCGGGTGGATTAAATTTCCAATCTTTTCCTGAATGTTTTTTGTGGATTAATAACCAACTCCATGCAATTGCTTCTTCTTCCAAAGAGCCTCTTATTTTAGTTGCATACGCGCAAGATACGCCTACACTTTCTGAACGGGCAAGCATCACTAATGCATGAGCAACTCCGCATGGCCCCTCAAATTCAATATCCTGCCAGGGAAATTTTGAAAGTGTTTTTTGGATACTATTTGTTTTGTTTAATTTCCTTAAAAAATTACCAAATGCTTCTCTTTTCTTCAATTGCTTGGCATGTATTTCCTGAGCATTTTGTTCATTAATATCAAATAACTCATTTAATAATTCTAAACCAAATTCTTCCCACATAGAAACCAATAACAAATGAATTGATTCTGATTCTAACCATATTAATTTTGATTCTTCTTTCCACTCTATTTCTCCTTCTAAATTAACATAAAACCCTTTATCTGGAATTATTTCAAATAACTTTTCTACTGCCAATCTTTCTAAATCATTACCTGATAATTCCATAATAAATTCCTTGTAATCTTCGGACTTAAACCACTTTTCTCCCAAAATAAAGCCTTCATCTAATCCATCTAAAATTGCCTTTCTACACAACTTTGGTAAGAACTTTTCTTGGACCACTAAATTCAACCAACCAGCCATAATATCTTCAACCGTTTCTAATGATTTTTGAGGTAGTTCGCCTTCCCAGCCTTCAGGTGCCCAGACAAATTCTACATCTGTAAAATCTGTAAGTTTAGGAGGTAATGCTCCAAGTGCAAAATGCATTACTAAAGGCTCTTTCAATTCCTTTAGCAAAATATCTTCACTTATTGCAAATGTAGTTCCATTTGAAAATTTTAATTTAAAATAACCGTTGTTAAGGGGTTCATTGTTTTCAATTGCTTCGGGGTTAAGATCAGAAGATATTATCAAATTTTCAGATTGATTTACAAAATTTATTTTAGTCCTTTCAATTATTCCTAAAATCCAATCATTATTGACTTCGGGTTTTTGTCCAGAACAAATAAATCCATTTTTGGAACTGAAAAACCACCAGCCTTTCTTTGCATGTTCTTCCCATGGAAGTAATCTTAATCGAGGGTTATGGTGGTTTTGTACTCCAGTTAAAAATCCCGCTCTAGAGTCTCCTTTTCTAATGTAACTTGCTGAGCCATATAATGGATGCTTGAATACTGAAACTGTTGAATAATCTTCCTCCTGTGCAGCAAGCATTGCTCCTGCCCATGCTTTAGCAACAGTATCTCCTCTCTTTGACATTGTTCTTTTTGATAGCCATTTCTTTTCGAATCTATTGTCAATGATTTTATTTATTTCTTCTAAAGTAGAATATACTGGACTTTTACGCCCCCATTTTATTCTTTTTGGACCATTATACACTGGTAACAAACTTTCTGGAGATTCTCTTAATTCTGCTAAATTTTTCTTTAATCTTTGTTTTACATCTTTTGATGCTTGCTTTGTTCCACGCATTCTTATACGTTGTTTTTGACCGGGGAAATTTACTTTAGATGGGGCGGGCATATTATTCAAACCTCCATCGATTCAATGCTAATAATTCCATTTCATGAGGTTCACTTGGTATAATTAAACAATGCATTCCACTTGATTCAATTGCAGACAATTTTTCTAACGAAGAATATTTTATTTGTTGATTTTTTGTACCTAAATTTGAGCATAAAATCGCATCCCAAGAAAGTACGTCTTCAATCATAGGCTTCCCTTCATCAACCAATTTTTGTGACATATTATTCAACGTATCGATAGCAATGTGTGGACTCATTGGTTGTGGCTTTTCTTCGCCCATTCCAGTTGGATCTAAATCTAATAACAATAATGTATGTAAATTATTTTTTTTATTTGCCAAAATAATTTCTAAAGGTGATGTTGGCAAATATGCTTTGTAAGAATAAGGAATGGTTGTTTGACGCCCAAATCGATAAGCTTGTAAGCCAACTTCTCCAATTAATGTTGTAATTGAAATCCCATGAATGACGCGGGTAGGAATCTCTAATTTCTCACACCTCAGAATCAAATCAATGTGTGTAGTAGCTTGTAATACATCTCCGATTACCAATAATGCAACTGTTTCTTTACTTGCTAAATCTAATATTTTCGTCGGATTTTCAATTGCTCCTCTCATCAATATTTCCCATTCTCCAAATTTCATTTGAAACTCTTTTAGATATTCTTCGGATAAATGAGCGGTGTAGCCTTCCATAAATACATGCTTGCAATTACTAATTGCTTCAACTGCTTCAAGGGTCAACAAATCGGGATTACCTGGCCCTATGCCAACTAACCAAAGACCATTTGATGAAAATTTATTCTCCGAAGACATGAAACTAAAGTCACCCTTAGATGTGCCGAATCCGATGCGTTATTTAGTCGTCCCTAGCCAAGAAACTGAAATTTGGAAAGAATATTTGATTTCCAAAGAATGGTTAGAACGCAAATACAGTATTGAAAATGAAGGTGATAAAAGAGCAATTC
This sequence comes from Methanobacteriota archaeon, assembly GCA_002692465.1. GTDB lineage: Archaea > Thermoplasmatota > Poseidoniia > Poseidoniales > Poseidoniaceae > MGIIa-I. Next base: position 7,699 of record NZKH01000086.1, read on the forward strand.
CACTATCTAAATTCTTTCCAAATAAACTCCCAGCAAATTTGACAAATTTTGAAATTATTGAAAAAAATGCGCCCATAATAACGCCTAATGACTACTTAGGACACTTAAAAAAACATATTGGCGATATTGAGTTTCATAAATTCGAGGAGTTTTGGCCCCAATCTTTTGATCTAATTGGAGAATTAGTTATTGTAAAAATAGAAAAAGAAATAGAAAAATTTGCCGAAGAAATCTCTCATTCTATGCTATCTCAAAATAAAAGAGCGACTAGAGTGTTTCAGGATTTAGGAGTTCAAGGAGAATTTAGAGTTCGCAGACTAAATCTTATAGGGGGCTCAAAAAGCTTAGGTGGGGAAACTAAAGTTAAAGAGAATGGTGCTGAATTTGTTGTGGATCCAACTAAAGGTTATTATTCACCTAGATTAGCTAATGAACGATTAGAAACATTAGAATGCGCAATCTATCTAAAACAAAAATTAAAACGAAAATTAAACATTTGTGACCCATATGCAGGATTTGGTCCTGCCTTAATGCCACTTATCAAAGAAAGTGGCCTTGTAAATTATATTCTTGCTAATGATTTAAATCCAGAGGTTACAAAGATTTTAGAAAAAAATTTAATTGCTAATAATAAAGAAAAAATTACCCTTCAAATAAAATGTAAAGATGCTCGTAAATTAATTGAAAATCCAAAAAACGGGGGTTTATTTGATTTATTATTGGTTAATCTACCTCATTCAACTATTGAACATTTACCTTTGTTAGTTAGATTATTAAATAATAATTCTACAGCAATTTTAAGGGCATGGTCAATTATTGAATCTGAAAAAATTAAACAAATGGAAGACGATATTAAAAAATTATTTACCTCTCTAAAATACCCTATTTCAAAAATTATTGTTAAGCCCGTAAGAACGTATAGCCCAACTCAAGTTTATGCAAAAATAGAAATTTGGACAAATTAATTACAAGGTTTTTATGAGAATACTATGTGGGCGGGAATAAGGGAGAATATGGTTGCAAAATGTATTTGTTCGGTTTGTGGGCAAAAAATAGATATTGGCGGTATTGCTCCAAGATTAGAAGGTGTGAAAGTTTATTGTAGAATCTGTGGGGCTACTACACACCACAAATTCTAGTTATGATTCTACTGCTTCTTGTGGCGTAATTAGAACATTACTTCCATCACGGTCAATTACTGGTGCATCAAAAGTAGATAATGATGGTAAAACATGTAAAAAGCATGAAGGTGAACATGCTGGTTGCAAATAATCTTCACCAGTTTCTGTCATTAAAAAATTTATTCCGTGTCCTGCAGGTAAAATTGCATCAATCGCCTGAAATTCCATCATCATAACAATCGCCTCTCCAGGAGTTACAGTCTGTGGTTCATATCCCCCTGCATGATAGCGCACATCCATAGTTGCGTGCCCAAGTCTTAATCCTGTTTCTGCATCTTGCATTTCTATGAAAACCTGGCCACCATCAAAATTTGCTACAACAGTCAAATGCAATACTGCTAATCCTGAGATTAACGTGTCTTTATCTACACTTAACGGGTCGCACTCTACTGTCACTGAATCTCCCCCTCCAACGATTAAAGACCCCGTTCCTACCCAAGTGTTATCTCTATTACATGAGGATAATTCTACTCTTTGAAATTCTATATCTTCGGGGGGCCATGTTTTTTCTATTCTCCATTCACCATCATTGCGCTGCACCTGAGTGTGTAACTCAGGTTTAGGGCCAATTCCCTTCAGATAATATTCCATCCATTCAAATAAATCCTGGGCCCAGTCCCATCGAGTCATATTATGAATTGCTTCTCCCCCATATCCAGATTCTTGAGCATTATGTTTAGTCCATTGATCGGGATAATTATGTTCCCACTGCCCAATCATTCCGGCAACATCGTAACCATTGTTGATATATTCTTGATACCAATTCACTCCAGGGGGGCCTCCAAAAACTTGGTGAGGGTCTACATTCCAATCCTGTAATCCTTGTACCCAATATATGCTACCGTTATATTTCCCTAATGCTTTATCAATATGGCTGCGTTCACTATAATATGGGTCCCCTGTAGGATCAAATTCCCCCATAGTATAACGCATTGGACCCGCAACTAATCCTTCAAGTACGTCTCCACAAAGGTTGTCTGCATCCTCCAAATTATAATCAAGAATGCTGCTTCCATAATTTGAATGCATAATTTGGCTTCTAGCTTCTGCACTTCCATTCTTGTATAATAGTGGACCTAATGCTGTTGTGCCTGAAATTGGTACAATTGTTTTGAGGTATTCACTGCCTTGAGCGGCTGCTTCCCATGCTGTTGCTCCTTCATACGATTTGCCATAAATTGCAACATTTCCATTACTCCAATTTTGTTGACCCAGCCATTCAACTGCTGAATGTATACCTAAACCTTCTCCATCTCCACGATAGTCAAAACAACCCGTACTTTCTTCTGTAGCAAAAACAGCTACTTGGGCAAAAGCATATCCATGTGGCACAAAATTATCGTGAATAAATTCGCCTCTGCCTCCTCCAATTACATTAGTCGGTGAAGATTCTGAGCCTGGTTGACCGTAAGAAAAATATGGGCTTACTACCGCTATTACTGGTACTTTTTCTCCCTCTTGAGTGTTTGAGGGTAACCAATAAGACAAGTGTACTTCAGCTGAATTGGGACCACCTTCCCATACTCCTGTTGTATCAACTTCAATCATCGCTTCTTGAACATCTAAGGAGAAATATGGGCCGGGTTCTAATACAAAACTATGAGTATGAGTTGTATTCCATTCAAGTAAATGTCTTTCCCAAATAGATGGGTAGTTTGTTTCTTCATCTTGCATTATAGTTTCTTCTTTTCCAAAACAACCGGACAATGATGCACCTAAAAATAGTAAAATTACTAACGACGCGGTGAGTTGTTTCATTCTCCTCGAACAGACTTGAAAATTTCTTAGATAAAGGCCTAACGTAGTTATGGTTCTAAATTAAATATATCTTATTCCTACGTCAATACATGGCTGGAACATTAGTATTAAAACAATTTCAAATCGACCATACTGGGATTTCTGGGGCAAATCTCTACGTTAAAGCAAGGAATGCGGGACTGTTTGCATTTTTATTAAATTTAATTGGTTTAGATCCTACAGCTACAGTAAAGGTAGATACTGGTTCAATTGAATTTAGAAACTCCTCACTCAAAGGGATGACTAGTGTAACAACTGGTTTGACTTCAGTTGCTGCGTTTGTTGGAGGATATGAAAAACCAATAGGCTGGCTTGTCACTGGTTTTTGCGCTTTTTTTGCACTTTCAATCGTTACTTTTTCAACTCCTGATCCTGAATGGGTTTTCTTTACATCTGGAGTTGGTATTTTTCTTATTTGTGTTGCAATATATGCTTTTAAGAAAGTAATGTACATTGGTTTTGAAACCTCGGGAGGGGCAACATATATGATAGCATTCAAACGTAGTGTAATAGAAGGTGTTGCTATAGATATTGCAAGAATTGAAGAAGCAATTACTCTGGTTAATTCTCTAATTAGTTCAGCAGCATCCGGAAAGAATGTTACTTCAACACAAAATGTTCAAAATTTTGGAAAAGAAGCCACATTATCATATGCAAAAACACCCGTAATCGAAGAAGTCGCTACTCCGTCAGCTAACGAGCATCCTGGTTGGAAATGGGATGAAGCGAGTCAGCAATGGGTTCCAGAATAATTACTTACATCATTGGAAGTATTATCTCATTAATTGCAAATAAAGCACCCATAACTAGTGCAAATAATAAGAAGAAATTAATCCACATGCCTTCTTTTTCTACTGGTTCACCAAGGAAGGTGATTCCATCTTCTACTCCTTCTCCTTTTAATCGAAAGTAACTAATTAACACCAAAAGCATTACTACTGCTCCAGTCATAGCATCCAACTGATTTTGATCACTAGCATTTCTTGCATTGCCTGCAATTAAACCTACAAAGATTGAGATCGTTACTGTGATAAAGGCGAATATTGAAGGGTGTAAAACAGTCCATTTTCCAGAAGCGCCTCCAAATAATACTATTGCAGAAAAGAGTGTGTAAATTAGAATTAAAGCCCCTGAAACTGAAACTGTAGTTGGGAAAGGTTCGCCCATCCCTTTATCTAAATCTAAAGAGCCTGAATAATCCGCTGGGAATCCTGCATCAATTACTGAGTCTGGAGATAATATCATTCTTAATGAATAAAATAACCCGGCTAAGATTAACAGAATTAGAGAAACCGTGGCAATCTTATCTTTAATTTTTAAACTTGGTTTAAAATCTGAAAGGCCTTCATTAACTCCTTCTTCTCTTAATAATATGTAAGCACCAGTATAAACTAATGTAACTATTACTGAAACATATTTTGGTAAATCTCCTGCTGCGCTTTCTCCATTCCAATACATCCAAATACAAACTGACATAATGACTGAGCCAATGATTACTGGCAGCATTATAACCCATTTTCCTCTTGCTCCCTCATTAAGAATTAACATGGAAGAAATAAATATTCCAAAGAAAAGTGCGCCATTGAATGCTGTTTCAGGACCCCCGTGCCCATATGCAACATCACCAACGGGCACCCCATTATCTAGAGGGGCGAAACAATTGTTTCCTCCAATTACATAACAATCACCAAAGAACATGAAGCTCAATCCATAGAGAAAGAACATTAGTGCGGTAAATCCTAAACATATTTTTGCAGGCATTGATTCTATTTTAAACATCTTAATCTATGGTGCCTGAAATTATTAAATCTATAATGATTTAGTTTAAAGTTTTAATCTTGCCTAAATTGTCCTATGATAATTTAGTTTTCGAATTATAATGCATTTCATTGTTTTAATTAATAAGCATCATATGTATGTTAAATCAGGGAGTTGGTATGGCACTACCCGATTGGCAAACTCTAGAGGCTTCTGGAATTATGATTGGAGCGGTCTCATTAATAATCATTGGAGCGATTTTGCTCTTTTTTGGAAATAAATATCTTGTGGCTGTTTTCGGTGCTTCGGGATTTATGTTTGGGGTAATGTTAGTGAATTTTGTAGAAGATTTGGTACCAATGTTTGCTCCTGAATATGCACCCAGTCAACATCCAATGCTATTTTTGGCAATTAAAATATTGGCCGGCATTCTATTTGGAGGAATGAGCGCTTTGGGATGGAGATCATCAATTCGAACTTCTGCGTCTATCTTGGTTTATTTACTAATGCTATGGTTAAGAGAAGTCGGAGAAAATTTGGGAATTGTAATTAAAGATGATCAGACATTTACAATTATTGCGATTGTAGGTGCTGCTATTTCATTTATAATCACAATAAAAGCAAGAGAATTAGTGGCTGCATTAGCTGGTGCTGCAGCGGGAACTGCATGTCTTGCATTAGGATTACAATTTGTAACAAATGGTGCTGTATCATTTCCTGAAATTTCTTCTACTTCACCAAATACAATTCTTTGTGGCGCGTTATTTATTGTAGGTTTAATAATTCAATTAAAAAATTCTGAAGAAAAGAAAAAATTATCAAAAGTAAGGAAAATAGTGAATAAAGTTCATGCTAATGATAAAAAGGCAGTACAAAAAATGGAAGATTTAACTTGGGCCAATAGAACTGATGATTACAAAAAATGGTTAGTAATGGGCGCTGCATCTGTCGAAACTATGAGGCGCCCTGAATTTAGAAATAGAGTAAATATTCCAAATCCGCCACCACTTCGTAAAAAAACAAAACTACCCCAATCTTGATTGCTAAGACCTTTTGCAAGGGTCAATGGACCCAGCAACTATTTGGGGAAAACGTTGGTTAAGTTGTAATCAACCCATTGCTAAAAAATATATGGAAGTGGCTTGTAAAAAACAAAGCCTCGTTGTCTTGGCCGCAGATAAAAACAATATGAAAGATTTAAACCAACTGATTGATGAGGTTGGAGATTATATTTCAGCACTAAAAACTCACGTTGATTTGATAGATGATTGGACAAAAGAAAGTTGGATGAGTTTTATTTCAAAAGCTAAAGAAAAAAACCTATTAATTTTTGAAGATAGAAAACATGGAGACATAGGAAAGATTGCTAGAGATCAAATGGGAGGTATTTATGATTCTAAATCTTGGGCAGATTTAATTACAGCACACTTAATTTCTGGGCCTTCTATTTTAGATGGTATGCAAGAAGCATGGGAGTCCGCAAAAAAAGAAGGAGGAGTACTTTTACTAGCACAAATGAGTAGTGAAGGGAATTTGCTTGAATTACCAGGATATACCGATTCTGTCGTAAATATCGGGAAGAGGCATCCTGCTTGTTTTGGTTTTATTGGAAATGGAAGTAGGCCAAGAGAATTAATAGATTTACGAAAAAAAGTTGGTGAAGGAAAAATGATTTGGACCCCCGGTGTAAATTTAAACGTAAATGAGGCTGAATTAGGTCAAAGATATGGGGATCCAGAAAAAGCCATCTTATCCGGATCTGATGCAATAATTATTGGAAGTGGAATTCATAATGCGAGTAATCCTAGTGAGGAGGCCGTAAAATATGCAAAGATTAGTTGGGAAGCTTTGATTAAAAGAGGGGCAAATTTTGATTGAATTTATCATAATTATATTTGGGTTAATTGGATTAATATTCATTGCTTGGTGGTTTCATTTTAGAAAACATATGTTACTTAGTAAAAGGTTAAAAAATTGTGATGAAGAATTATTGACGGACCCTGGGTTGAATATAACATCTGTATTTCAAGCGCCCCCTGGAAGTAATATACACCCATATATTATTATTAATGAAGACACTACAAATCCACCTAGAAATTGACTATTTAAAAATTATAAATAGGGGATGTCCCCAAAAATACTCCATAAATAGCCACCTACTAAACCTCCGAATAATATTATTGTCAAAATGAATGCTTTCTTTTTCAGTCCTTTAGCGGTTTTTTGAATTGTTTCTGATGTATTTGGTGCAGGTGCGGGTAAATCTCCTAATGGTGGTAAGTCCCCTAATGGTGGTAAATCTCCTAATGGTGGTAAATCCCCTAATGGTGGTAAATCCCCTAATGGTGGTAAACCAATTATTTCTTCATTTTTATCTAAATCTTTAGGATATAGCTTATCTAAATCTTCTAAACCAGGTGCATCTGGAATTGGTCCCAATACTTTATCCCATACCTCATCAAAAAGTTTTGCTGTGACTGGTTTTTGAACCCAAGCAACCGCGCCTGCTGAAAAAGTAGCATCTTCTGCAATTTGCGCCAATCTAGAAGGTGCTAGAAAAATAATCCTTGCTTCCGGATCCGCTTCTCTAATTTCTAATGCTGCTACATGACCATCCATACTTGGAATATCTAATGCCATAATTACCAAATCTGGTAAATTTTCTGAATATACATCTACTGCATTATCTCCATCTTCACAATTAATAAAAATAAATTCTTTTGTTCTTAGTGATTGTTCTATACGCCTTCTCGACATAGGATTATTATCTACTAACAAAACAATTGGTGCATTTTCATCATCTACATCTGTGACTAGCCCCATGCAACTCATAGGGTGCGAGAAGTACTTTGTTCATCAAATATGCGCTACTTATTCTTCTTCGAGAACTGTTTCGGCTGGTCCGTCCTTAGGATTTGTAAATGCTTGTTTAATTTTCTCTTCCTCTTCTTTATTCTTGATATATTCCGCTTCTCTTTTGGGTGCACTAACAAAAGCCATTTGAACTTCTGAAATTACACCTGCTAAAATCTTAGATTCCTTTTCGTCTAGATTGCCATTTGTTTTTTTCTCTAACATTCTTAACAATTCGATGCCTTCCTTAGCTTCATTCAGATCATAAAACCGTTCTCCTTCATATTCCATTAAACCTAAATTCATCATAACTGTTCTTTGAAACATATGAACTAATTGAAAAAATCTATATGAGTCTTCGTTATTAAAAAATTCTTCATCTGTCAAATTCTCACCTTCACTTAGTTTGATACAATTAATTATAATTTTTTATGTTTTCGAGAAGAGTTTTACTTCTTCTAAAAACTCCTTTGCCTCTTGCAATTAAATTTTTATTTTCTGTTAATTCAACAATAATAAAATAATTACCCATAGATTTTTCAACAAATTTAGCGCTTGCCTTCAATTTTTTGCTTTGAGTTGTTTTCAAATAATTTATTTCAAATGATTTAGTGAATACTAATACGTCTTCTATTAGGGAATTAGCTGCAAAAAAAGCCGCTGATTCTAAAGTCATGGAAATATATGCATTATGAATATCTTTTATTTCATTATGCATTGATTTGGTTGCTGTGAAAATTATTTCAGAAGTTCCTTGATTAATTTTAATTTCAGCATTCAATGTCTTATTTATTGGGGAGTGGCAAAACATATATTCCAATTTA
>NZKH01000087.1 GCA_002692465.1 Methanobacteriota archaeon
AATCCCTAACACAACAAAACCATCATGTTGATTTCCGTCATATACATATTTTTTTGAAATTTTTCTAATTCCATAGGGGATCTCTAAAACCCCAGGTAACCAATAAACATCACCTATTTGTCTACCCTCTTCCTTAGCAGTTTTTTTAGCCACTTCTAACATTTTTTCAATTTGTGGTTTGTGGTATGATGTACAAATAATATGTATTAAACCCATTTTAATCACCTTTCTTTCTATTGATTGAATCTACGATTGCCTTGGTATTGGCCTCTATCTCAAAGTTCACGAAGTCGCCTTCCTTTTTGAACCCAAAGGTTGTTCGGCGTAATGTTTCTGGAATCAAACAAACATTGAATCCATCATTGAATACTTCAGCAATTGTAAGACTACAACCATCTAATGCAATGTAACCCTTTTCAATGATGTATGGCATATAATTTGATGGAATTTTTAATTTGACAATGTGATTATTTTCTGGAGTGTTTATTTTTGTTATTTCAGCCATATGATCGATATGTCCAGAAACATTATGGCCACCAATTTCATCTCCATATTTCATTGCTCTCTCAATATTAATCATATCACCAATTTCAACTTTTGATAAAGTAGTTCTACTCAATGTTTCATCAATGATATCAAAACTAGCCGTATGTTCACTAAATTCTACAACAGTTAGGCAAACACCATCTAGTGAGATACTAGCACCTTGAGATATATTTTCTTTAGTTCCTTCAGGTAATCTAATTCTAATATGTCTAAGTTGATTTTTATCTTCAATGTGTTCAACAATTCCAAGCCCTGCTACAATACCCGAAAACATTTCACTCATCCATTTTAACTACATTCCATAAGTCAATGATTTTACTAACGATTTTTCTTGTTCCGTCTAAATCTCCTTCCAAACCTTCAACCCTTTTCACGTCTATGTGAGATAGATTACGTGCATCTAATTCTTTTCTAATCCACTCTTCAGCATGTTCTTGATCGTACCCTAATGCAATAATATTTGGTTTTACATCTACTAAAATATCAAACATTGAAACTCCGGGAGGGTTTCCAATATATACAGAATCTACTGGTTTAAGTCCCTCAACCATTCTTTTACGCATATCTTGTAAGGTAATTGGTTCGTGTTTTCTTTGTCTTACAGTGTCATCATGTGCTACAATTACAACTAATTCGTCACCTAATGATTTAGCCTGTTCAAGATAGTGCAAATGACCTGCATGTAAAAGATCAAAAACACCCACAGCTAGAACTCTTTTCAATTTCTCACCTCTTTTCATTGAAAATTTGTTTGATTTCGTCACCTGTTAAAAAGAGGATATCTCTTTCTTCAGCCCATTTTTTGGCATCATCTACACTAAGAGCAGCATCTCCATTTGGCTGAAGCATTTCCGCACCTATTACTACTGGAGTGACTTCTGCTAAACGAGCTAATGCTACAGCTAATTCAGTGTGACCTTCTCTTGTGTCTAGGCCACCTTTTTGTTCTAGACAAACAGGTATGTGACCAGGTGTTCTAAATTCCTTCCCTAATTTAGACATCGCGGTTTTTTTATCGCAATTTATTTTTAATAAATCATTACTTAATTCAGCAAATCTTTTTGTGGTTAAACAGCGGTCTGTATCTGTAATTCCAGTGTAAGTTTCTCTGTGATTTATTGAAAGTGTGAATGCAGATTTACTATCGTATTGTAAATCATTTGTACTTAATTCTTGTAATAATGGGTATGTATCACTTAAGATTGGTTGATCATATAAATCTTGTAAATATGGTAACCCAAACATTTCGCCAATTTCTGACCCTACAGCCAAGAAAAGTAATCCTCCACAATCTTTCCTAAGTTGTCTTATATTTGCTTCTGTAATTTTTTCTCCAGAGAATAATAGATCCGTTTCACCTTCTCTAAATTCTGAATCAAACACGCAAACAGGAAGGCCATTTGCAAATGCTTTAATGGCGTTATTTATTCTATCAGCCATATTTAGAATGCCCCCTAAAAATACCCCATCTTTTCATAATGTTAACCTTTTGTACATTTAAATATTTCAAAAATTCCTAGATTGATTATTATAATGTGGCATCTTGCCAATATTTGAATGGCATATAAATCAATGGAAATTAGACATCTTTTTTTAGTTGCAATGATTGTAACAATGATGGTTTTTTCTAGTGTCGGTGTTCAATCACAAGGCAATGATGCGCCAATTCAAAATATAGATGATGAATTACCATTAGTTAAATTTAGAGATATTTCAAATCAATCCGGATTAGGAGTTAATATTGAAAATTGGGAGCAAGACAAAACAGATGTTGAATCATTTACACCGGGTGTTTCTTGGGGTGATTATGATAATGATGGTTGGATTGATATATTTATTACAGCAAATTATGACCCTAGTGATTTAAATTCAACAGCTAAACCACATTTAATGCATAATAATGGAGATGGAACCTTTAGTGATGTAACTGAAGAAGCGGGTTTGTCATATGAAAGTCAATCTCAAGCAGGGGTCTGGGGAGATTATGATAATGATGGGGACTTAGACATCTACATTAGTGAATTTGGTACTGGTTTTGCCGCACATAGTGTTACAGTTCCACAAGAGTATGTTGATAGAATCCAAGAAAATGAAAATGCAACCGAAGGAGAAAGATGGGATGTAGGCCGTGCTAATAAATTATTTCAAAATAATGGAGATGGAACATTTAGCGATGTTACAGACTTTGCAAATGTTGGAAATGCAGGACATAGTACTGTGTCTCAATGGGTCGATTATGATTTAGACGGAGATCTTGATTTATATTCTCTTAATTGGGGAATTTATATTGATAAAATTAATACTGCTTATACTGAAACAAATGTTTTGTACAGAAATAATGGAAACGGCACATTTAGTGATGTAACTAGAGAAGCAGAATTATTTGGTGGCCTAGTTGAAGGTTTAGGCCCCGAACCAGGAACTTTTGAAAGATCGGAACTTGGTAGAGCAGATATTACTGGTTCAGGATTATCATCTGGTGCTCAAATTTTACACGATTCCCCATATGGAACAGGAATGAGTTGGGCAGCATTATGGTTTGATCATAATTTAGATGGATATCCAGATGTTTTTATTGCTAATGATTTCGGAATTTCTCCATTATACATTAATGAGGGAGATGGCACATTTAAGATGCATACAGTAGAAGCGGGATTAGATTTACCCGGTACAGGAATGGGAGTTGATGCTGGAGATTATGATCAAGATGGAGATTTAGATTTATGCCAATCAAATTTTGGACCAGAATATATCTGGAATAAAAAAGATGCAGATTCTTATGAACAAGTTGTTAATACTGAAAAAGGTGGTCAATCAGGATTTTTTGCTGCTGGTGCAGTACAAACAACTTGGGTTTGTGAATGGTTTGATTATGATAATGATGGAGATGTAGATTTATTTCTTTCATCAGGAGCGGTATCTGCTTATATTCCAAAACGTGAGAATATCATGTATCTTAATGTTGGAGATTGGTCAGATGATGACGGTAATTTTGTAGACGTTCTTCAAGAAGTTGGGTTATACACAGATCCCGAAGAAAAAACGCAAGGTGCGGCAGTAGCAGATTTTGACAATGATGGTGATTTAGATTTATTATTAGGAAATTCAAATCAACCAATTAGGCTTTTTGAAAATTTAGCTAATGAATTAGATGATAGACATTGGATTTCTTTTGATTTAGTCGGTTCAGAATCAAATAAACAAGCAATAGGTGCAGAGATTATGGTATGGTTTAATGATGATCAATTTCAGGTGCAACAAAAATTTGGCTGTTCAGGTTCATTTGGATGTAGCGATCATAGGATGCATTTTGGATTAGGTAGTACAACTAAAATTGATTCTGTAGTAGTAAAATGGCCAAGTGGAACTGAGAGCACATATTTTGATATTGAAATCGATAGAATTGTTACTTTATTTGAACCTGAACCCACTGTTGAAAACCATAATGGAATGGTATTTATGGTTGGATTTGTTTTGCTTTTAGGGTATGTTTTGCATAGAAAAGGTTGAGAAGTATACCCAAGACCGATAGGCATGGGCAAACTAAAGGAAACTCCGTTAGATAGTGATAGAGATAACTCTCAAATGAGAACACCAGAGGTTGAATTAGATTTCACAAAAAATGCACTTGCATCTGTTCTTTACCGTCAAGGAAATACAGTTGTACTTGCGTGTGCAACCAAAGCATCAAGTTTGCCAAGATGGTTTCCTAGAGATGCAACACGGGGTTGGGTTAATGCAGAATATTCGTTAATGCCAGGTTCAACAGATTCAAGGTTTCGAAGAGAAAGGCAAGGAGCTAAGGGTAGAACAATGGAAATTGAAAGACTAATTGCTAGATCATTAAGAGGAGTTGTTAATCTTGATGAATTAGGTCCATTATCTCTCACAGTTGATTGTGATATTTTGAATGCAGATGGTGGTACTCGTTGTGCATCTATCACAGCAGCATCTATTGCATTGAGATTAGCAATCCGTAGATTAATTAGGAGTGGTGATTGTTTACCATTAGCAAAACGCCTTGATTCTGATGAAGATGATATTATTTTGACAGAAAACGAAATGATAGATCATGAAAAAGCGGTTATGCCTAATGATGTAGCAGCAATTAGTGTAGGTTTAATTGGAGATGATGTTTATCTTGATTTAGATTATATCTTGGATAGTAATGCTGATGTTGATATGAATGTAATCATGACTAGTAATGGTGAATTTGTAGAAATTCAGGGTACAGGGGAAGAATCCACATTTACAGGAGATCAATTGAATAGGCTTATTGAAATGTCCAAAAATGGAATTTCAAAACTACATAATTTCCAAGCAGATTTGTTTAAAGAAATCTAACGATAAATGAATTAGAAGGTGGGACAGGCCGGACTTGAACCAGCGACCTCCGCATCTTCAGTGCGGCGCTCTCCCAGGCTAAGCTACTGTCCCAGAACAACCTCACGAACAAAACGTTCTTTTCAATACTTACGATGAAATTGAGCTTTAAAATAAGTCGTCATCATCTTCATCAGAAAATAAATCATCATCATTTTCTTTACTTTCACTAACTTTTCCATCATTTTCAGAAGATTCTTCTTGATTTTCTAATGCTTCAGCAATTTCATCTTCAGCAACCATAAGTTTACTAATTAATTCTGGTTTTGTTCCAGATACTGGTACATTTAATTCTCTTAGCATATCTTTCAACTGAGCAACAGTCTTTAGTTCATAAGCATCTATACGTTTTTGAATTTCCTTTTCTTCCATCATTTTAACATATAGTCTTTGAATAATGTCGTTCTTTTTACCAGAAACAGGTAATTCTTTTTCTTTACATAATTCTTTTAATTGTGCAACTGTCTTTGTATCCAAAATTTTTCTCGGATCAATATCAATTTCATCAAACATTTGAATTGGAGCGTTTGCTTCGGCATTCTTTCTCTTTTCTGCAGCTTCTTTTTCTCTTATCTCTAATTCTTCTGGACTCATACCAGATTTTAATGCAAGCTCTCTTCTTCTTTGTTCTCTTGCTTTTCGTTCTAATTGACGATGTCTGGATTTACTAATCAGTTGACTCATATACATGGCATCATGTTCAAGCAAGGGAGAATCTGAAATTATTGTTACATCTAACCAATCACCTTCTTCCACCAAAAATTCGGCTAAAGGTTCAAAATTCAAATCAGACTTTTTAATTTGAGTGTAGTGCAGTGCATTACCCATTAAATGTTCAACACCTGAAAAATGACAATAGAATTCTTTTGTTCCAATGGTTTCTCTAACAAGATCAAATAATTCTCCATAGTCTTCACTTGTTTTTAATCTCCCATGTCCTCTAGAATGTATGTGTGCAAAATTAATTACAGGAACTGTATTTTCAACATGGTTTACAACTTCTAAAACTTCTTCAATACTGCCCCATAGGTTTTGACGCCCACTTGTTTCAATACCGATTTTTGTAGGTGTAGTTTCTGAAAGCCAAGGAAATACTGGGTGATCTGCATCCTCTTCCCAAATCTCAGCGATTCTATCTACTACACCAGCAAAAACATTAGCAACAACTTCGTTTGCTTCACTTCCTCTAGAGTGCCCTAGGTAAGGACCTACATGACAAGTAATATGTCTTGCATTTAGTACTTTTCCGGCTTGTAAAGTCGCCTCAAGCTTTGCTAATGTGCGATTTAATTGCATTTTATTACCAAGGATTTCAGAATAATATGGTCCGTGTATATTTAATTCAAAGTCCGCTTTGTAAGATAGCGCTCCAGCCTGCCAATATTGTTCAAAGTGATTTGGAGCAACCATTCTAACGGTTTGGATTTCCATTGCATCCATTCCAAGACTAATGATGTCATCCATTCCTTCAACAATTGTCCTTCCTTTACAAGAAAGCGGAACGCCCGCAGGCCCTAGTCTTACTGCCATTATCCATCCCCCGGCCTTACGGCCCAAATGATGTCTATACAAAAGGGTGTTTGGACATTTAGCCGTTTTAAGGGATGGTTTGTAATTTTTTTAAAGTATTTATTCATAATAAATTATTGTCACGCCTAACTTATTAAGTTCTCTATTTAATGTGTGCATTATGACTCCAATTATGAAGAGGTATTTTATGCAATTACTTAGTAAGTAGGTTCGATAGAGCATGGTTCGAGTTAATTCCACCATCCTTTTTTCTATTCTTGCATTATGTTGTATTATATTTTCATCTCAAGTATCTGTGATTGCTCAAGAAAGTACAGATACGGACGATAATGAGGAATATCTTGTGAAATTTACAAGAGTAGAACCAGAATTAGTTCCAAAAGAAAAGGGAGATCCTGCTGAATCATTAAATTGGAATTCATATGGTCCTGGAACCTCAGTAGCTGATTTCGATAATGATGGAGATATGGATTTGTATATTTCCGCAAGATTTTCTCACCTTGAATGGCAAGATACTCAAAATTCACTTTCTGTAATGACTACATTTGGCACTCAACTCTTATTTGAAAATAAAGGAAATTTTACATTTAAGGATGTTACTAACAAATCAGGTATAATTAATGACATTGATGGAGATGGTGTTTCAGATAGTACTTCAGTTTCTGGAGTGTGGGGAGATTACAATTCCGATGGCTTTTTGGATCTTTATGTTAGTGAATTTGGACATACTAATGGAAAATATGCTGGAGGTAAATCTAATGTGTTATACCATAATAATGGAAATGGAACCTTTACAGATGTAACAGATATTGCAGGAGTAGGTAATAGAGGACATAGTAGTGTGGCCCAATGGGTCGATTATGACCACGATGGTGATTTAGATTTGTATTCATTAAATTATGGAACTTATTTTGAAAGTGAAAATGATGCGGAAGCAGAAACAAATATTTTGTATCAAAATAATGGTGATGGAACTTTTACGGATGTAACATTTAGTGCTAAATTATCTGGAAGTATTGCATTTTCAGAAATTCCTGGAGAACATTTGGAATCTGGAGTAGTTAGAGTGGATATGGTGGCAGGAACACCATCATCTCCTGGAATGTATAGTGATAGTGATGCTGGCTCTGGAATGAGTTGGGCAGCATTATGGATTGATTACGATAATGATGGGTGGGAAGATGTATTTATTGCCTCAGATTTTGGAATCTCTCCGATGTACCGAAATAATGGTGATGGAACTTTTTCAGTTGTAACAAATGTTGTTGGAATGAATTTTACAGGCACAGGAATGGGATTAGATGCGGGAGATTATGACAGGGATGGAGATTTAGATATCTGTCAATCTAATATTGGTCCGAATTATTTGTGGCAAAAACAGGACGATGGAACATATAAAGAAGTTGGAGACGATGTGGGATTAAATGTAGCAGAAGCATTTCCAGTGCACTGGGTTTGTGACTTTTTTGATTATGATTTAGATGGAGATTTAGATCTGTTTTTTTCTGTAGGCCAAATAAGTGCATATAACTCTAGACAAGATAATACGTTTTGGATTAATGATGGTGAGGGTAAATTTACAGAGATGGCATTTGAGTTGAATTTACTTCCTACAAATACAGAAAAGACTCAAGGAGCATCAATTGTTGATTTTGATAATGATGGAGATTTAGATATTGTTACTGGAAATTCAAATGCTCCTATTCGGGTTTTTGAAAACCATGCAGATTTGACAGGAAGACATTGGTTAATGATTGATTTAGAAGGGAGAGAATCCAATATTCAAGGGATTGGTGCAGAAGTAGTTGTTTGGGTAGGAGGCCAACCTTATGTTCAACAAAAATTTGCTTGTTCAGGTTCATTTGGATGTAGCGATGAAAGATTGCATTTTGGATTAGATGATGCAATATTAGTTGATGCAATAGTAGTCAATTGGCCTAGTGGGAAAACTACAGAACTGTATGACGTAAGTGTTGATCAAGTAATTTTGATTTCAGAATATGCACCAGAAACTCCAGATTTAGTGCCGTTTGGCATTTTAGTTTTAGTTTCATTTATTTTGTTTGTTTGGAGACATTATAGAACTTGATGGATTGATAATATGAAAAAATTAAAAATCTTCTTATCCGTTTTAATTCTATTTATCTTATTCACGTCTAGTGCTTCAGCTAAAGTAACTGGGAATTACACATATAGTGATTCATTGGTTACTAATTATTACCCTATTAACGGTTCAGGACATAATTCAGAAAACCCTGAATGGGGTTCTTCAGTAAGTAGATTAGGCCGTTTAATGCCCCCAGAATATTCTGATAATATCTCTGCTCCATCATTATCTGACTTACCAAATCCAAGATATATCAGTAATATGTTGTGCTCAGATCCAGCGGGAGTAGGTGCTGATCCATATGATATTCCTGATGAAAGAGGTCTTTCTGATTTTATTTGGGTATTCAGTCAATTTGCAACTCATGACATAGTGTTCACAGGAAATATTCGAGGTAAACACCAATACCCCTCCGATGGAGGTCAGCACAAATTTGATATTTTGATTCCAGAAGGTGATGAAATTATGACTCCTGGATATTATATTCCAATGTTTAGATCTCAATATGATTTAGCATCAGGAACAGATGAATCAAATCCTAGAGAACAACTTAATCAAATAACATCTTGGTTAGATGGAGGGCTGGTTTATGGTTCTGATAATTATAGGGGAGATTGGTTAAGAACATTCGAAAATGGGTTGATGAAAACAACAATGACTTCAGAAGGCCCAATTCCTCCAGCATTAGATCCTACAAATAGTTCACATCCAGGAATGTCATTCGAAGGCTTTGGAGGTGGAAATTTGGTAGTTGGTGATGTTCGTGGAAATGAGCATATTTCTTTATTGGCATTACATACTATTTTTCTCAGAGAGCATAATAGACTTGCAGTAGAACTTCAAGCAGAAAACCCAACATGGGATGATGAACAAATTTATCAAAATGCAAGAATGAGAGTTGCGGCAATATTACAGGCAATTACATATAACGAATTTTTACCTTCTTTAGGAGTAACATTATCTGAATATGAGGGATATGATTCTTCGATAAATCCTGAAATTCTCAATGTATTTACTCATTCAGCATTTAGGATGGGGCACAGCCAAATTGGAAGTTGGACATTAAGGTTGGATGAAAATCGCTCAGAATCAATTGATGGGCATATTAGATTAAATGAAGGATTTTTTGATACAAGACCATTAACGGATGGTGGAGGAATAGATCCCGTTCTTCGTGGCTTAGCTTACCAAGTTGAACCAAAACTAGATTTGGTATATTCTGATGATTTACGAAATCAAATGTTTGGACAACCTAATGCAGGAGGTATGGATTTATGTGCTATAGACATTAATAGGGCAAGAGACCATGGAATGCCAGATTATAATACAATGAGAGAAGCTATGGGTCTAGGAAAAATTACTAATTGGTCAGAGATCACAAGCGATCAAGAAATTGCAAATAAATTACTTGAAGTATATCCAGAACCAGGTCACTCTGATATGTTTATTGCAATGCTTGCAGAAGATCATTTAGAAAATTCCAGTGTGGGACGTTCAGTACATGATATCATTAAATTACAATACGAAATTTTGAGAGACTCAGATCATTTATTTTATCTTAATAATCCCGAATTAGACAACATTAGAGATGAAATTCATAATACTACTCTTGCAGATATTATTCTAAGGAATACAGGAATTGAAAAAATACAATGTAATGTGTTTTTCGCGGAACAAAATTTGGATAATATGGGATGTACTATGAATAATGAAGATAAAGGATTTGATGAATATATACCTCCAGATGAAGAAAATGAAGATTCAAAATTGGATGATGCTTCACCAAACTTGACTCCTCCAGTAAAAGAAACACCAGGTTTTGTTTTCAGTACTTCATTAATTTCATTATTAGGTGCTGTAGTTTATATTTCTAAAAATAAGATTGATTGATTTTGCAAGGGTTCAATATCCTGTAATTGTTAGACCTAAATATGGGAAACTCAACTGAAGTTGTAATTTGTGGTTTTGCTCGAACGCCAATTGGTAAATATCGGGGCGCTCTTAGAAATTATTCTGCAATTGAATTAGGGATAATGACAGTTAAAGAATTACTCTCAAGAACAAAAATAGATCCTGAATCAGGTTTAGTTGATGAATTAATTTTTGGTCAAGTTTTGCAAGCAGGTTCTGGACAAGCCCCTGCTAGGCAGGTAGCAATTCATTCAGGCTTACCAGTTACTACTGCTGCCTATACCGTTAACAAAGTATGTGGCTCGGCATTAAAGGCAGTGATGTTAGCTGCAAATAGCATAAAATGTGGTGAAAACAAATGTATAATCGCAGGTGGAATGGAATCAATGACCAATGCTCCCAAATTAGTTTTCAAATCAAAAAGAGGGGAGCCAGTACCTCCTGAAGACTTAGTAAATGTAATGATTCATGATGGATTATGGGATGTTTATAATGATGTCCATATGGGAAATACTGGTGAAATAGTTGCAAAAGAATTTTCATTATCTCGTGAATTAATTGATGAATTTAGCCTTTCAAGTCACTCAAAAGCACACGCTGCTTGGGAAAATGGTTGGTTTGATGAAGAATCTTTCCCAGTTAAAGGTGTAGATCGTGAGGGTAACGAAATTTTATTGGAAAGAGATGAAGGAATTAGGGGAAACATGTTGTTGGAAAAATTGTCAGAAATGAAACCAGCTTTTCTAGATGAGGGAGTCGTTACTGCAGGAAATGCAAGTCAACTTTCAGATGGTGCATCGGCAGTATTGGTTACTAGTGCAGAGTTTGCTAAGGAAAATGGATTAACTGTATATTGCACAATAAGGGATTATGTAACTAGCGGGGTAGAACCAGAAAGAGTAATGGCCGCACCCATTCCAGCAATTAATTCATTATTAGAAAGAAATAATTTGAGCGTTGATGATGTAGATGTTTTTGAACATAACGAGGCATTTGCCTCTGCTTCATGTGCAGTATTGGCTGGTGTGGGGATTCCTGAAGAGAAATTGAATTTGCACGGGGGTGCTGTATCTATTGGCCATCCTATTGGGACTTCAGGAACTCGTTGTTTAATTACAATGTTTCAGGCAATGCGAAGAGTACAAGCAAAGAATGGTATTGTAAGCTTATGCTTAGGTGGAGGCAATGCTGTGGCAATGCTAGTTGAATTGTAATTATTCTTCTTCATTATTCTCTTTTACTACATCTTTTTGATATGTTAGAGAAATGCTTTCCATAATGATGCCTCCAATAAATGATAATATTATTGGAGTGGAAATTAATAATGAATATGGTGTAATATAAACTAATAAAATCAGTGCAATTGTAGATAAAGGTACTAAACTTGCTGGAAGATATATTTCTGAATTTGAAAATTTAACTAATAGTAATAGTTTATCTTTTTCATTTTTTGGTTTGTTTTTAACATCCATTGCTAGTGAAATTGAATTTTCGCCTCTTCCAGAGGCATCTTGCTATTCGTCAGGATTATTATTTAATTTTTTAGCGATTTTTTGTTTTTCTAATTCAATTTTATCTTTTTCTAAAGACATAATATTATCTCTTAATTCTTTATAATTCTTCATATGATATTCAAAATTCTCGCTTTCAATTACTACTGCCTTTTTGTCAAAAAAGTATACTACAATACTACATAGAATCCAAAAACCAAAGAAAACGTATACGACGTCACCTAATTTTTCCCAAGTAAATTGGTATTCCCCAAAAGTCATTTCTCCTTTTGACATTGTTAATAATGCTAAAGAAGAGAATAAGAAAAACATCCAAAACATGAGTGCTATAACTTCGTATAAATCTCTACTTCCTCTTCTTCTCCTTTTTGGTTCTGGGGGTAAATCTTTAATTTTACTTCTAGGGATGAATGGCATGTAATTTGTCCAATTAGACTTAATAATAAAAGTTATCTAAATAGGAAAATCAAATACACCCCCTTATTTTGTCTCATTTTATGTGCCTTGATGATTTAGTTAGTGAAATTTCAAATTTTGTTTCTGAAAGGGATTGGGAACAATTTCACAATCCCAAAAATATAGCAATGTCTATTTCAATAGAAGCCGGAGAATTATTGGAGTGTTTACAATGGGATTCACCTACAGCTTCAGAAATAATTTCTGATGAAAAAAGACTTAATCAATTAGCAGATGAAATTGCAGATGTGCAGATATATTTGCTTAGAATGTGTTCTATGCTTGAAATAGACCCTGTTGAAAACTCAAAAAGAAAGTTATTATTGAAT
>NZKH01000088.1 GCA_002692465.1 Methanobacteriota archaeon
AATAAATAAATCCAAATTAAAATTTAGGAGCGCTTAGACACACTTAGAATTAATTCTCATATGTACAAAAAAAGCGCCGTATGCAGGACTTGAACCTGCGACCTGTCGGTTAACAGCCGACCGCTCCACCAACTAAGCTAATACGGCAAGCACTCGGCCCACTAGACCTTGATATTTCATGCCTTCGTCTTGATTAAAGTAATTCGGCCTCAATTATTTCTGCTTCAATAATATTATTTTGACTAGTTTTTACATTTGGATTTTTTAATTTAGAAGCTCTTTTATCTCCATAGTTTTCGCGTATTTCTCTAAAAATTCGCTGATTTCTTTCATTTAATGTTATAGATAATATGATTATTGTTGAGACTATAATTAAAGGAATCCACCAATTTTCTTGCAACCATTTAATCATTCCTTCTAGACCACTTAATTGCTCTACCTCTTCTTCAAAATTTGGATGGATATATTGGAGTCTCTGCATAGTGACTTCAGCAACTCCATTTCCTAAGGACTTCCAACCCCTAGATTCGTTTATGTCAAGGTTAATTTCTGTGGGACTAAATCTAAGTGTAACTTCAACAGTATATGCAGCTCTAGGCCCAAGATCTCCACCAGTTAAACAACTTCCAATGGAAGTTCCTTGGACGTCTACAGCCCACCAAGAACCTTCTTCTGAACCCCCTTCAATTGTAATTTCTTGCTCATCAATGTCCGTTTCCTCATAATTTTCATCCCCATCTGCGTCTAGTGCTAATCTAAGAATACTAGAAGTAGGACAAAAAATCGATGGAGTTATCGGATTGTATTCTAAATCAGCATATACCATCGTAGTTCCTTTTGGCACAAAAAATTCTTTCCTATGGGAAGAAGCGGGA
Organism: Methanobacteriota archaeon; assembly: GCA_002692465.1. Taxonomy (GTDB): domain Archaea; phylum Thermoplasmatota; class Poseidoniia; order Poseidoniales; family Poseidoniaceae; genus MGIIa-I. The sequence continues at coordinate 876 of NZKH01000088.1, forward strand.
GGTAAATCAGATTCACTTGTGAATACTGCGAAATCACCATCCCAATTTGTTGTTAATCCAGATGTTGAAAACGTTTCTGTATTGATTGTCATTGTTTCTTTAAAAACCTTGAATGCATCTAGAACTTCAATGTCCTCATTATCGACTAATCCGTCACCATTTTCATCTCTCATTCGCTGTAAAGTCAATGCCAATGCAACGGCATTATCTGCATTTACTAACCCATAACCTTGAGCATAATCTAGTGAATGATTATTTAACCCACTGCTACTGTTTTCAGCAAGATTTTCTCCTTCAGTCATATAATCAGAAGTTAATTTCAATATGGCTTCAATTTCATGGATTTCTCTTTCAGCTTCTTGTGGTGGTGAAATTCCACTTGGGTCATGTAATGTAGGTTTGTCCGGAGAATCAAGATCTTCATCATAATTGCTCATTTTTAATGAAGGTGCTACTTGCCATAATAATGCTGCCAACCCTGCAACATGCGGGGTCGCCATACTAGTCCCACTAATTGCTAAATAATAATAATCTAATTCGCCAGAACCTAAGTCTCCAGCACCTGTTCCAGCACCGATCATTGTAGCACGTGCTGCAGCAGACCAAATGTCTACCCCAGGTGCTGCTACATCAGGCCAAGTATCTCTATTTGACATGTCACCTCGACTTGAAAAGTCAGACATTCCGACACCATCTCTATTAGTTGCTGCAACTCCTATGGCAGCTGGAACTTTGGCAAAAATATTTGATTGGTCCTCTTCCCCTTCTCCTCCATCGTTTCCATTGGCAAAGATTACAGCAACATTGTTTTCAATACTTATCTTCTCAATGATTTGTACTGTTAAATCATTGGCATCTATTGAGTCAAATGGGAATCCTGGTCCCCATGAGTTAGTAACTACTTTAATATTCCAAGCTTGTTGAGTAGCGGAACCAGGTTTAGATAGTTGGTAAACATATTCTAATGCAGAATATTCATCAATTGTAAATGCTAATTCGCCCATTGAAAGACCTATCAGCCATGAATTTGGAGCAATTCCTAATCTATTTCCAGCAGAGGCATCACCATTACCTCCAACAGTACCTGCACAATGAGTCCCATGCCCGCTTGAGGTATCAGTATCAGATGCAGGTACCCACAAAAAATCAGGGGTATTTGATCCTGAGCCTTGATTTAATTTTGCATTGTAGATTACTTTGTCATCTGGTTGCGGTTTAATTGGATTGTTTGGGCTTTGAGGGTTGTAGTCCAAATCTGGATGTGAAGCATCGATTCCACTATCTACAACTACAACGGTAATACCGTCACCCTTAATTTTGGTTGATGTTGGATAGCCATAAAGATCTATTAATTGCCGATCCCATGCATCAATTGCTTTAATTGTATGAATTGTTTGATCCATATAATATTTCATTGGAGAATTCCATTCAACCCATTTTATTTCTTCAATATTTGCTAAAATGCTTATTTTTGAAGCGGGTCCAGATGCAAAAATAGAAGGCACAACGGTCGTTTTATGTATTGGAATAAACCCATTTTCAATTAAGATTGCTTCTTCCAAGTCTCCATTTTTCCCTGAATCAAATTGAACTATAATTTCAATAATTTCGCTATGTTCTCCCATAGAAATTCTTTTCCAAAGTGCGTTATCAATGACTTTTTCATTATTTGAAACTAAATGCTTCTTCTCATTTTCAACCAGTTCGCTTTGATTGTCAATATTTATTGAAAGTGTTGAAATTGGTAAAAATAGTGTGATTGTAATAATTAATACTACGCACCCCCTCCAATTCATATGAGGTACCGAGAGGTCAAATACGTTTGAATGCCTCGGGTAAATGTACTAAAATCTACATAATTTCAAAGATCATTCCCATTCAATTGTACCAGGAGGTTTGTGAGTAATATCATAAACAACTCTATTTACAGATTCTTTTAGTGAATTTGTAATTCTAGTAGATATTTTTTGAAGTATGCTATGCGGAATTTCTGAATAGCGTGCACTCATTCCATCTAAGCTTTGCACAGCTCTAACAACTACGGTTTCTCCATATGCTCTAACATCTCCATGTACGCCAACAGATTTTACAGGTAATAATGCCGCAAAATATTGCCATGGAATCTCCATCTTGCCTTCGGATGAAGCAATTTCAAACTCTTCTTCAACTATTGCACATGCTTCCCTTACTGTATGTACTCGCTCTTTTGTTAATGCACCTAAACAGCGAATTGCCAATCCAGGTCCTGGGAATGGTTGACGTTCAGCCACCTTAATTTCAAGCGTACGGGCTAAATCCCTGACTTCGTCTTTATACAGATCACGTAAAGGCTCAACAACAACTAATGTCATGTCTTCAGGCAAACCTCCAACATTATGGTGACTTTTGATAGTATCTCTAACACCGCCGCCGGATTCAATCCAGTCTGGTGCTATAGTCCCTTGGACGAGATATTTTGCATTAACCTTGGTTTGTTCTTCTTCAAAAATGCGTATAAATAATTCTCCAATTACTTTGCGTTTTTCTTCAGGCTCTGTAATGTCTTTAAGTGCTTCAAAATAACGTTCTTCGGCAAAGACTGTTGTTAGGTTTAATCCATGAGCAGAAAGCATTGCTTGGATTTCTTCAGTTTCATTTTTTCTCATTAATCCTGTGTCAACATATACACAGTGTAATTTATCGCCAATTGCTTGATTAGCTATCACCGCAGCAACAGTAGAATCAACACCACCACTACAAGCTATAATTGCAATATCATCAATATCATTTTTCATTTTTTGAGCGGCTTCTTCAATGAATGATGCCGGCTCAAACATCAAGCATCCCTACCGTTTACCTCAGCATCCATTTTCTTTACTCTTTCAATTTGATCAAGTTTATTCTGCTTAAGTGCGGCAGCATATTTTTCATTTCCAAGCGCTAAAATTTGAGTTGCTAAATATCCCGCATTATCTCCACGGTCAACACCGACAGTTGCAGCAGGAACACCAGGGGGTAATTGCGCTATTGAAAGAAGACTGTCATAAGGAACTCTCCCACCACAAGGTACTCCAATTACAGGTTTGGTAGTAAGTGCAGCAACAGCGCCAGGCAGAGCTGCTGCAAGTCCAGCCATTGCGATGAAAACAGTACAGCCATCTGCCTCAGCATCGTGTACGATTTGTTCAACAAAAGCGGGAGAGCGATGAGCACTAGCTACACGCAATTGGTAAGATACATCGAATTGTTCGAGTATCTTTGTGCATTTCTCAGCAACGGGCATATCAGATTTAGAACCAAGTAGTATTGTCACGTCCATATTATACGCGAGTCAGGTTAGGTTGAAATAAATTTCATATTTAATTTGAATAAAATTTTTCCAATAATTCAATTCCATCTAGCATTTTTTGATTAAATTCGGAAATTTCATATCCAAATCTTTTTGTTAATGATGGAACTGCTAAACCCCTTAATTTTTGTGAAACAAATGGATCATGCCTAACCCCTCCTTTTTGCCACCAAGATAGGATTAAAAAATAAGAATCATTATGTTTGGTTGATGAAATTTCGAGAAAGCTTTTTTTAGATTTTTTTACTGCTATTGAAGAGTTAATTGGATTAAGTGAATCTGTCACCCATTCCCAGCCAATTTCAGTTAATTCTTTCATTGGCAATTCTTTTTTTGGGTTATATTTGATTAACCATATGGCTGCAGGAGAACTGAAATAAAATGAACCAAAAACGAACCATTCAAGCCATAAAATCACATTAGGGATTATCATTAAATTCCAGAACATGGTGTTTGTTGGCTTAATTACCAGACTAGTGAAAAATAGTCCTGTGGAAATTAAAAACCACATTATTCTTGTATTGCCTAACATTCCAGTTAAGACTAAAAGTGGTTTTGAATCTTCGTGAGAATTAGAAATATGAATAATACTAAGGCCTAATGATATGGGTGCGATTAATAATAGAGTTGCACCAATAAATTCTGAGAAATTAGTCCTATGGTCAAATAATGTAAACATAATACCTAAAGCCAATAAAAAAAGGCTCCAACATACTGGAAAAAGAAGTTTATTTAACAGAGGTATAAGCCTTTTTCTTTTCCAACGCTCTAATTTTTGAGGGTGTGTTTCATTGATTAAAAGGGTGTCAGGTATTCTTCCACCCCACCATTTTGGATCACCGTCTAAATTTTCTAGAATGTAAACACTCCCTTTCGCTAATACAATCGAAGTGGTGTTAATATAAAATCGTAGACTTAAAATAGTACACAAGATACTTATGAATTATGTGTGATTTATTTGGGTTAAGTTGTAACAAAGAAGATAGGGCTACAAGTAGCCTACCAATCTTTTCTGAATATGGAGGTAGCAATCCTCACGGTTGGGGGATTGGATGGTTCGAAAAGAATAAGGCAATGGTTCATAGAGCACCTAGAAGAGCAGATTTAGATGAACATTTTTTTGAAACTATAGACAAAGCATCTAGTAAAAATTTGATTTCCCATGTGAGGTGGGCAACTCATGGAGAAAAATGTGAATGCAATTGCCATCCATTCAAAAGACACCAAAACGGTAGAGATTGGTTATTTGCTCATAATGGTTGGGTAGACGGTGCAGAAAATCACCCGTTGGCCGAAGGAGATACAGATTCGGAATCGATCTTTAATGAAATAATTGATAATCTTATTGAATATCAAAATTCAGATAAGATTAAGGGAAAATACCCTGCAATTAAAAATGCAATTAAAAAAATCTTTCAACAATATCATGGGACTATAAATTTGAATATGTTTCTTAGTGATGGTAATATGATGTATGTTTTCAACCACTATTCATCAAAACCGATTTATATGCTTAGAAGATCAAAAATTTATGGAAATGCAATTTTAATATCAACAAGGAAATTGACTAATGAATCTTGGGAGAAAATACCTTCAGATAGGCTTTTAGCAATAAATAATGGAGAGATTGAAGTAATCTCTGATAAATTGATATAATTTAGACAAGTTGATATGATGCCTATACTTCGCTAAAATCATGACATTAAGTGAAGACGGGCAATGGATGTATGATGGAAGTAATTGGGTGCCAGCAACACCTGGAGCACCTAGTGGTGGAAGTATGCCTCCGAGCGGAGCACCAAAAATGCCTATGAATAAACCGTCAAAAGACGGTGAAAGAATGAGTGATATGGGTTGGTGGGTATCTCAAGGAGTAACGCAATTTTTCATTTTACTCGGATTTATTATGATGATTATGTCCGCAGGTTATGCGCATTCAGCAACTTATACTGAAGGCCCAGACCCTCCAGATCAGGATGATTATGATGTAGATGATAATGGATTAGAACCTGGGGAAATCGAAAATTTTACTAAAGATTATGAAGTTTACGAAGATTTACAGGAACAACATTTGAAGGACAGAAATCAAGATGCTGGTAATGCAGCATATTGGGCAGCAGTTGGCCCAGGATTCATTGTCTTAGGATTACTTGTATTTTGTTTGAATGATAATTCTAAAGAGATGTCAAATAGTTTGAGAATCACAATGATGATTGGTACATTGTATTTGCTTTCAAATATGTTGTTTGATGGTAGTGCTATTAATTTCATTGCTGGTATTGGTGCAAATTGATCGTGATGAATTGGAAAAATATTCTACTATCAGGATCAATCACTGGTGGATTTATCGGCTCTTTGATGTGTTTGAATCTGTTGAGCGGGGTAACCGGAATTGGCTTTAAAGTTGCAATGCTTTCATTTCTAGTTGTAATTCTGATTCCAGCTTTTACAGTGAAGAGAATATTTCCAAAAGTCACAGGAGACGATGTCTCGTTGAAGCATTTGATTCCAATATCATTTCTCACTTTTATATTGCCCGTGTTTGGGGCAGCAGGTGGGGCTCCGAATAGCGACCTAGATACTCTGGTGACTCTGGTTCTTATCAGCACAATTGGTGGCCTATTCTGGAGCCTACCATTTGCAGGTTGGAATTTTTATAAAAACAGTAGGAAGAATTAGAAGAATATCGTATCATTCTTCTTCAAGCACTTTTAGAGAATTAGAAGTTTTTACTGCCACGGGTTTTCCTTCAGACATCCCTGAGATATTTATTTGAATGTCTGCTGCATTTCCTTCTAATTCTACTTCGAGAGATACTCTATTGCCCACCTTTATTGTGTCTAGGAAAATCTCGTTATTTCGATAAAGTAGATTAGGTTGTAGTGATAAT
>NZKH01000089.1 GCA_002692465.1 Methanobacteriota archaeon
ATCCTAAAGAATTCATGATTGGTTATCAAGTTGAAGTTACTGGATTCCAAACTAAAGACAGAATGCTTGAGATGTTTACAGGTGAAGATATTGCACCGGGATTTTTTGCGTGGGCAATACCTAATGGAGACACGCATAGAATTGGAATGTGGAGTAGAGCAGAGGACTTAGATGGTAGAAGTTGTGAAGAATTACTCAATAATTTAATGACAAAATCAAGATGGTCAAAAAAGTTTGAAAATTGTAAGGAAATAGGTAGATTTTGTGGACCAATACCTGCTGGAGTAGTCCCTCGCCCAGTACAAGATAGAGTTTTACTCATTGGAGATGCAGCAGGGTTGGCAAAACCAACCACTGGGGGAGGGATTGGACCTGGAATGGCTCAAGTCGATTTAATTGTAGAAGAACTTAATGAAATGGTGGTAAAAAATAAATTAGCTAAAAAGATATTAATTAAAGTCACTAAAAAATATGCAAAAGCAAAAAAGGAGTTTGAAAGAATTAGATCATTAAGAGACTTCTTTGTGACTTCAAGAACCGATGAAGAATTAGAAGAGATATTCAAAATATTTTCAAAACCAGAAGTCATTAAATTAATTAATGAAAAAGGCGATATTGAAAAACCATTAGCGCTTGGCATCTCAATGTTGAAAAATGTACCAGAATTCAGGAAAATGGCAATTAAAGCAGGATTTATTGTCATGTTTGGATAATAAACAATATTATCAATCGTAAGGTTTTACGGTGTCTATGGGATTAAAGCATAGTGTTTTGGTTTTGTTAATCGCGAGTAGTATTTTCCTTTCAGGATGTACCTTACCCACTGAAGACAATACTGTAGAAACTCCTACAGAAAATAAAAATGAGGTGCCTGAAATTGACCTTTTTCCACAACTATTTGTTTCTGATACACAAGTTGGTTATAGCGAATATGCAAGCATTAATGGAACTATTATTGATGAATCACCAAGTAAAGTTACAATTTATATTACACTAATGCCAATCGATGGAAATAGTGAGGACCTTGAAGCTTTAATGCCATTTAATGCAAAAAGTGATGGTACGTGGACAAGAGCACTACCAATTTATGACCCAGGCCAATGGACGATTGGTATTTATGCTACAGATATCAATCAACAATCAACAGAAACAGAATATATCACACTTGAAATGATGGTTCCAGATGAAGGTGTTCCTACAATAAACATTGATTCTATAGGGCCTTATGAGAAAGAAATTACTGGAGTACTAGAAGGGACTATCGAACATATGTTTCCGGAAACATGTTTAGTGAGAGTATTGTTAGATAATGGATTTGAAGCAATTACAGAAACTGAAGGAAATGGTGATTTTCAGATTGAAATTGGAATTTTAGAAGATAATATGTCTGCATCATTAGAGGCATATTGTGGAAAGTGGACTGAATCATCTACGACATTAAATGTGGCATTAGTATTAATTGGTGCTGACGACATGGATGGTGATGGAATTAACGATTTATTCGATTCTTGTCCTAATGGAGCAAATGATTGGACATCCAATACAAATTTAGATTTTGATTTAGATGGATGTAGAGATCTCGATGAAGACTCTGATGATGATAATGACGGAATTACTGATTCTGTAGACTTCTGCTCAAAAGGCGTGATGGGTTGGATTTCAACATACGAAACAGACTATGACACAGATGGCTGTAGAGATGTTGATGAAGATTCTGATGATGATGCTGATGGAATCATGGATGATTTCGATACATGTCCTAAAGGTGAAAAATATTGGGACTCAGCAATTGGTGACCATGATTCTGATGGTTGTAAAGATGATTCAAATGAAGACTTAGATGATGATAATGATTCTGTTCTAGATGTTGATGACTCCTGTGCAAGAGGTGTTATTGGATGGATTTCTAATTCTGATACTGATTGGGATGGTGATGGTTGTAAAGACAGTAATGAAGACATGGATATTGATGCAGACGGAGTCATAAACGACAATGATGAATGTCCTTGGACAACAGACTATACATCTGTTGATTTTGAAGGGTGTGATGATTACCAAAGAGATACAGACAAAGATGGCGTTAGAGACTTAGATGACGACTGTGAAGGAACTCCGTTTGGACTCACCGTCAACGTAAATGGTTGTGGTGATAGAGATGGAGACGGAATTACATACGACTTAGATGCATGTCCAGACACCCCATATGAATTAATTGATGAAGTTAATGCGGTTGGTTGTGCAGATAGAGATTTTGACGGTATAACAGAAGATTTAGATGATTGCCCTAACAGTCCAATCGAAAAATGGACTATAGATCAAAACGGTTGTTCTGTAAATCAATTACCAGTTGCTTGGAATACCGGTCCATATGGAACAAACCCCATGGATCATGTTGAAAATTTTAATTTTGTAACTTTAAGTGGTACAACATGGGATTTTCAAACAGAATGGACTGGACACGATAATTACTTGTTTTTTGCTAAATATGCTGCAAGCAGCTACAATACTAATTTATGGAATCAAAATGTCGGTAATTTAATAGAAAAATTGCCCACTCAAGGGACTCACATATTTTTTGCTTCTTTTGACACCACATACCATTCAGACGTATATTCAAAAAGATCAAATGTAAATTCATATCTTTCTTCTTTGCCGAGTGAAGAGGAGGCTTATTGGTTAGATCACATTCATTACATTGATGAACGATTTTTTAGTATGAATGGGGGTTTAGGAGATGTAATTAATGACTGGTCTTCATTTTACTATGGCATTGATAATTTCCAACGATGGAGAGAAGTTGGAAGCCTATACAATTGGAATTCAGGGTATAATGTAGATTTTCTAGCCTATGAATCTCAAATGTATACAAAAGAATTCGAAGTTGAAATTAGACAACAAGATCCTGCAATTACATCTGTAACTATTTTTGATCAATGGCACAATGGTGGATGGATGGCAGGTTACAATAGCTATTCCAACGCAAGTTTTCCAAATTCAACTGTAATGTCAACATTCAACACAATGGAATTATATTTTTATCATTCATGTGATGAACACAAAACTCGCTATGATTCTGATGGAGATGGCACTAATGATGCAGGTTGTCATGAATGGGATTATCTAGAATATCTAAAAATATGTGAAGAAGTAAATGTTCATTCTACATGCGGGACAGAGTTTGCTAGATACATTACAACTTATGGCAGGGAAGGGCAGTGGCTTACTGATGTTTCACCATTTTTATTTATGGTGAAGGATGGTGGAACATATGAATTTAAATTTTCAGGAGCTAATAAAGGAGGATTAAGATTAATTGCACTTTTATCAAATTGGGATGATGATGGATTAAGACCCTCATCAGGAGAATTTCTCTTCGAAGGTGGGGCTTTTAGGGGTGAGTATAATACTGAGACTCCGACTCAAAAAAGACAACATAATTTAACCATACCCCAAGGAACCGCCAAAGCAGAAATTGTTGCATTAATCACTGGCCATGGATTTCAAGACGATGATGCAAATTGTGCGGAGTTTTGTAATAGCGAACATAGATTTTTAATGAATGGGTTCGATACACAACAAGATTTCCCACATGCAGGGAATTCAACCACAAACAGAGATAGTGAAGGGTGTTTAAAACAAGTTGTTGATGGTACTGTAGCAAACCAACTTGGAAGTTGGCCTTATGCTAGAGCGGGTTGGTGTCCTGGGATGGATGTAAAACAATGGAGTCACGACATTACATCATGGATCAATACATCTGGTGGCACGAATAACATGTTGTATAGAGGTCTTTACGATGGTGCAGATTACCAACCTGTAAATGACGATGGAGGAGGAAGCCAAAGAATTGAAGTCTCATCATGGGTTGTTTATTATGAAAATATTAGTGGAGGTGCAACAATAACATCTCAAAGTATTGATCTTGGATGTGAAGATAAACACAGATTTAATCCCTTATTCAATGATGTTAAGATGTTCCAATCAAACTTTCAATCTCATCTAGATTCTTCGGACATCTTGATGATAGAACGTCGGGTCCGTCTTTTGTGATTAAGACATCATCCTCAATTCTGATACCTATTCCATCCCATTGAGGATCTAAGTCGTTCAAATCTGGTCTCCAACCACCAAAATACAAACCTGGTTCAATTGTAATTACCATTCCCGCTTCAAACTTTCTTGGTTTTCCATCAGGCTTGTAGATGCCAACATCATGAACATCTAAACCCAACCAATGGCCGGTTCCATGCATAAAATATTTTTTTAACTCACCATTTTCTAAAGCCTCTTCAGCAGTACATGAGATAATTCCTAATTCCACCAATCCTTCAGCTAATACTCTACTTGCTGCTTTATGTGTTTCAAGATATTCATTCCCAACCACACATTGTTCAATTGCCGCTAATTGTGATTTTAGAACTAAATTATATATTTTCTTTTGGGGTTCAGAAAATTTACCATTTACGGGCCAAGACCTCGTAATATCTGCAGCATATCCTTCAAATTCTGAACCAGCATCTATCAAAACGATATCTCCATCAGCACATTCCATATTATTAGCATGATAATGTAAAATTGTCGCGTTTTCGCCACCACCAACAATACTTGGGTAAGCCCAACCACTAGCGCCTAAATATCTAAAACACCCTTCAATCAAACCCTGGATTTGCCATTCTCCAATCCCAGGAAATCCATTTTTCATAGCTTCAATATGTGCTAAAGCGGATATTTCTGCTGAATGCCTCATAAGTTTAATTTCTGCTTCTGATTTAATCAGCCTCATTTCTGAAATTAAACCTGCAGGATCAATTCTTTGAGTAGGTCCCTCTCCTATTTGTTGTCTAGCCCTAGTTTTCGAATTTATTGAACCTTCAACAATAGCATCTACCTTAGAATCTAAACCTACAGAATGATATACAACACCTACTCTTTCCAACTCCTTTGGTAAAATTTCATTTATCTCTTCTATTGGATAAGCATAATCAATAGCCCAACCCTCTAAAGCACCTTCAACACCTGGCCTTCTACCTTCCCAAATTTCCTTTACAGTATCTCTTGGTTGTAGGAAAAGAATTGTTTTCCAATCACCGTTAATCTGGATTGAAAGCATCACAGATTCAGGTTCACTCCATCCAGTCAAATATAACAAATTACTATTTGTCCTATAGGGATGATGGACATCATTACTTCTAACAGCAGTTGGTGAAGAGCAAAGAATCAATGCCGAAGAATCTTGTAATTTTGAATATAATTTTTTTTGCCTTTCCCTATATTCTTCAGTACTAATTGGTTCGGGAGCGGTTCCAAGACTCCGGGCTGTACTAGTGAATGCCATAACATGCCGAGTTAGTGCTAAGAAAAAGAGTTACTGCTTCTTGTTATGCTCTGACCACTTTGGCAGAGGGTTTACTTCATTTGATTTTTTCTTAATAAACAAGAGTATTATTGTACAAATAAATGCTGTTAATAACACCAGATTAAGTCCATTGAAAAAATTATTATTTGAATTAAGTTTTTGAGACTCCTCCATTAAAGAATCTATTTGATTTAGGGTGATTGAAACATTGTCTGAGGCTCCATCTGAATCTTTTACTATCAATTCTAATTCAGTACTTGAATCTAAATCAGCAACATTAATTTCAGTAACATTACTACTTGAATAAAGTACTCCATCGAGATACCATCCAAATTGTAAATCAGCAATATCATTTGTGGAATCTGTAGATAAATCGGCACAAAAAACCAATTTTTCAGCATCAGTACGATTGTAATTAAATATTGGATTATCAATCAATTCATTGTTCGAATCAGAAATCTGACTAACTGGAATTACGTTTTCAACATTAATTGATTTTGAAGTTTGATTTTTATTACCTGCATTATCTGTGACTATTAAAGTAAAAATATACTCACCATTAGTTATTGGTAAAAACCTCAGTTGTGTTGGACTAACCATCATATTTTCATTAGGAACACTGACTGTACCATCAGGTTCTTCAATAATCCACTCAAAAGAAACGTTTTCGATAGTAGGAAAGTCTTCCCACCATTCTTGATGAAAGATATCAAGAGAAGAGAGAGGATCAAAGGAATTTGTGGCATTTACATATACCCATTCTAAACTTTCATAAACAAAATCATTAGCTTCAATAATAGGAATTGGTTTTGTTTTGTCTATTTCAAAAAAATAACCAATATTCCAGCGAGAATATTTTTCTGAATAAAAATTTAACGAATATGCACCCTCAGAATAATTTTCAAGATTCATTGAAAAATGTAATTTGTAATGTCTTGTATCTAATTCTGTATGTTCTATTAAAACAAATGGATTATCCACAGTTAATCCTGTCTCAGATACCTCGGCAACCTCGGCAATATGTACAGAAATATCCATTTCAATACTTTCATTTATTGCTTGATTTTCAGAAGGATAATAGACATCAGCATAAAGATCTAATTCGGAACTAAAGTGTAAACTAGCTCCTGGTGTCCAAGATCCTTTTTCTGATAATGACTGATGTATTATTGGATAAGCCCACTGAATTTCAACATCATCGTCTGATTTTAACCACATCATCAAAGTTTCTTCTTCTAAAATTTCTGAATTATAATCTAATTGGTAAATATGAATTTTACAACTACAATCTCCACTAAAGGAGACTGGAATCTTCCATTGCCACAAATCTTCTTGACCTATTTGAATAAGTGATTCAGACATCGATGTTTGTGCAGTTCCAAAAAAATAATTTCCTAATGAATCATAACCTTCAATTCTATATGAAAATAATGGCACTTCATGTGATGAAACTCCAGTAATATATTCAAACTCATCTATGTTTAATATCTGACCTTGTTCATCTAACAAATAAAACTCAATATTAGAATTTGATTCAGCATTAACTGAATTTAAATTAATTGCAAAAAGTGAGCAAGTTAGAATAAATCCAACAAAATATAGCCTTAACTTGACTCTCTGCACATTTCATTCCTGTCAGAAGTGCTTATTGAATCTTCGATATAGTTGTGTAAATGAAAAATTAACACAATTGACCCTGTCCAGGGAAACTCAAGGAATCTCTTGGATTAGTATTCCATTTAAACTCACACCAATTTCTATGGCCATCGAAATCTTCATCACCATTTTTATCAGCTTCATTAAAAGGATTGTAATCAAAATGATATTCCCAGCCAGTGGCCATGCCATCATCATCATGATCTTGGTAAAATACTTCAGGACCATCTTCCCAACCATCGCCATCTGTATCATTCAATATTGGATTTGTACCATTGACATATTCCTCATAATTTGTATAATTCTCTAAATCATCATAGAATTTTTTCCCAGGATAATTACCACTTACTTGATTTGGATCTATATGACACTCACTATTTTGACTATTATCCCATCCGGGACAATACTTGTTTAACAAACTAGTACGATTTAATCCATCATTATCTATATCCTCATCGCCATCCTTAATTCCATTATTATTACTATCATCTAACGCTGGATCCAGTACACCTCTAGCACCAAAAGATCCTAAGGTGGCATTATCAACTAAACCTAATTCCATAGCTTGCATACTATATTCTACTTCCCAACCATCTGGCAATCCATCTTCATCGGTATCTTTCACCACAGGGTTTGTATCCCACCGGTCAGGTCCTTCAACAGAATTCATCAAAGTATCATTATCAACATCATACAATGAATCAGGTAATGAGCCAAACATTGGATTTAATGCCCAACGACCTCTGCAATCGCATAAATCATTTTCTGGAATGTTAAAATTTGTAATATTTATTTCCCACAACTCATAAGTCGGAGAACTAGGGAATCCTGTTTTTTCATCTCCTGATTTAGCATCGAAATTAGCCCATAAATAGGCTCCGGGATCTCTTGAACATTTATTCGGAGGTTCATTAACGCCTACAGTACACTGGGGATCATCCCAAATATCTCTAGAAATCCACAAGCTATGGGAGTTTGTATTTTCTTCAGCAGAATACACCTGCATCTCCCAACCATCAAGCATTCCGTCTCCATCAGTGTCATTGTTCAGAGGATCTGTATATTCTAGTTCACCATGGAATGGCCTAGGAGTGTAAAGAGTTTCAGCACCATCCTTTAATCCATCATTGTCTGTATCTCTATCACTAGCATTTGTAACAAAACCATCTTCACCTAAACTTACTTCTTCACCATCTCTAAGTTGATCATTGTCTGTATCATACATACATGGAGATGTAAAGTATTTACCGCCACCAAAAATATCTTGATGGCCATTTACCGCTTCAAAATAATCATCAAGTCCGTCTCCATCAGTATCTGAATTCGACGCATTTGAACCAGAATTACAACCATTACCCACATAATTGAATTCTCCAAAGTCATCAAGACCGTCTTTATCTGTGTCTTGTAAACCTGGGTCACTAGTAACTAATAGTTCCTTAGTTCCATCCTTTTCTGAAGCGATTACCACCTCAATAAACCAACCATGCACCTCGATTCCATCAGACAATAAATCGCCATCAGTATCCCAATCATTTGGTTTAGTAGACCGAGTATCTACTTCTCCATCACCGTCCATGAATTTAGCATTATATTCATCAATATTTGTGAATCTCTCATGGGTTTCAACAATTACCATCCACACATCTTGTCTTGAATCAATAATTGATGCTGGTTTGTTAACATCATTAGGATCACCAGTAGTTACCAATATTTGGTATACATATCCATCAACAGGTGAATAGACCTTTGCTGTGCCTGGAACACCCCCCGGTAAAGTGTATAATCCTCTAGCAACCTCTTCATTTTTCGATACTTGTTGGCCTAACTCAACACCGATTTCAGTAACTGTTGTTGTATACAATAAGTCTGAATATACAACAGAACCATCTCCATCTTGATCCCAACCATCTAAATCAGGATCCAGATTTTTATCTCCCGCCCATGCAGGATGCAATCCGTTTTCCTTTTCCCAACCATCAGGCATTTCATCCCCATCAGTATCAACTAACCAAGGACTTGTGAAATTTTCACTACCAAGAATTAAGGCGGACTCAAATTCTTCAAAGTTACTTAATTCATCAGAATCCCAGTCATAATATGCATCGGAACCATCTGCTGGGTCCAATAAATCCGTGGTTTCAGGATCACTAGGATGATCTAATGCACTTGCAAAACAGTGCTCAAACCCGTCTGGCATCCCATCACCATCAGTATCCCAATCTGAGGGGCCATTCAAATTGCCATCACCATCCATATCTTCTAAAAACCAATCAATACTATTTTCAGAAACATGAGTGAAGGGCGCTGCTCTATCCTTTGTTTCAGAGGATTTACCACACCACTTAGTCCAACTAACAACACCATACTTAATCTCGTCACTATCTGACAATAAATCATTATCACTATCAGAATCTAATGGATTTGTTCCAAATTTTTCTTCTAAGAAATTAATTAATCCATCAGAACCATCTAAATCTACATCTAAAACAGAATCGCAACTATATCTGTCATTAAAGTCACGACCAAACTCATCAGCAAATTCATTCAAAGGTCCTGTTTCTGAAAGTAATTCATCAACTTCAGCTTCTCTAGATTCGGTCAATAATTCACAACCCCAATTTCCATCTAGTGGATCAAATAAATCTACAGTAACGCCTGAAGCACCTGGAACTTCTAATGTAATTCTATGATCTGATTCCCATTTATCTCCCAAACCATCAGCATCTGTATCTCTTAAATTAGGATTTGTTCCTAATTCTAATTCTTCTGCATTTGTTAAACCATCCTTATCTGGATCTCCAGTAGGTCCATTTTCAGGAGTACCACCATCATCAGGCAATGCAGTACCTCCACAATAAAGAGTCGTTGAATCTGTTACAATGAATTTGCCATCATCCAATTCATAAATTCCATTTTTAGGAACCCATGGTTCAGGTTCTTCAATGGTTTTTGTTACTCCATTTGGTAAAGTATACGTCAAATATGTAACATTATATGTTATCTCAATTCCATTGACTAACGCAGTTTTTTGTTCATCAGATTCTTCAGAGGCAAAACTAATTTCTTCGTCCGTACAATCTGAATCTACGGAAGATTGTAATGTATTATCATCTACTCCAGCATCTCCAGGGTCCAATGGATCTAATCCATTCAATACTTCCCAGCCGTCACCTAAACCGTCCCGATCCGTGTCCCATAATGCGGGATCTGTGCCATATTGTGTTTTTTCTATCTGATCTGATAAACCATCATCATCTGAGTCTTGTATTGATTGTTCAACATTTTGGTCCTCTAAAACGTCTCCTCCAGCATCCTCATAACGAACTGTGGTATCCATTATACCTGAAACTCCTACAAATAACGAGCCAAAAATCATAGTTACGACAATTGCAACGTATGCCATTTGATTATGAGACAGGACCATATCTTCACGCCTTAGTCCTATCGGACTATTTAGTCGAATATTTTAACCGAAATAAAGATTGAGGGCTTATGAACAAAATGCTTTGTTTAAATTAACTAGGTGCAATCTCTGATTTTGATGAAATTTTGAGGCATCTAACGCCATCATTCTCAATCCAACTTGCCTTTGCATTTCGCCCTTCAGAACGACTCCAACAACCCATTAACACACCTGTTACAATTGCGGGATGGAATAACCTTGAAAACGATAGTTCAACACCACCGTTATTATCTATTCCTTTTGAAGAAAAAATCGATCCTAATCCGTGCTCTGCTAATTCTGCTTGAGTAGCACCAACCCAATTTTCTGGTTCTGCCACCATAAACAATTCTTCACCTTCTCTGAATAATTCCGATGATGACTTAGCAATTGCATCCCAAACCTTCATTTCATTTTCTTTTAATTTAAAAATACTCCAATCAATATTGATTGATGGTTTAGAACATTCTGATGCATAGGTAGTGATATTCTCAATTAATCTAAGTATAAAATCTCGATACAACATTACATGCCTCTCACCCATCAATTCCCAACCTCCAAAACTTAATTCAAAAGGTTTTGATAATGGATTTTTTTGAATGTGCTCTACATCATTATGCGAATCAACAAACCATTCAAAATTAATTTTTTTAGGTTTTGCAATTTCTATATCATCTAATTCTAAATGGACTAATGCAATATCTCTACCACCATCTTCCCATCTAAATCTATGTCTTTTTTTAACGGCCCACTCCCATGCAGCATTTGCTAATCCGGAAGAAAAACTTGATTGGAGCCTACCATGTACTTCCAAATCTAATTTTTCTAATTTAGAGGATTTGGAAGGGACTTTTAACGACCCTAGGCCCCTAAGTCTCCAATCCTCATTAATCTGCAATATTGATTTTTTATTTAATTTGAAAAAACCTGTAGGCCTTGCCATTAAATCTAATCTTAACTCCTCACTATCTGCTGCTGCATGCGCCAATCTCCGCCCTAAATTTAATTCCAAATTTTCTTGTATTAACTCAAACCAACGATTAAAAGCAGATGTAGAAACTAGCCAAGATGGTTCATTTTCATATGTGGAGTCATAAAACATACCGGACTCCCACTTATATCGTTGAATCAATTCATTTGCAAGTGCTTCTGAAAACTCATTTTCATCCGAACCTATGATTGGCATCAGACATCCGTAGTGCTTACACCTCAATAGTTTATTCAGTATTACTATAATCCTATTTAGCAAGCAGGGTATGTGTCCAAGATGAATAATGATTTTCCCCCTCCAATGAAAATGCCTAGTTCTGATTCAAATAGTAGAGATAGTTTAGATTTTTTAAGAAAACAAGTTGAGCAGCATCATTCACGATTTGAGGCAAGTATCCCCTTAATTGCAAGTGAAAATTTAGTATCTAGAGCGGCAATGGATATGTTTACTAGTGATTTACACAATAGATATGCAGAAGGATTACCTGGTTCAAGATATTATGAAGGGAATGAAGACTATGACCCAATAGAAACTCATACAGAAAATTTGGCTAAAAAATTATTTAATGCTCCATTTGCCGACGTAAGGCCTATTTCAGGAACTGCTGCAAACATCTCTGCACTATTTTCATTGGCATCTCCAGGAGATAAATTCATGGCACCAGAATTAGCTGCAGGGGCTCACATATCTACACAAAAATTTGGTGCTGCGGGATTAAGAGGACTTACAACAATAACATATCCATCAATTCATGAAACAATGTCTATTGATACCGACTTAGCAGTCAAATCAATACTTCAAGAAAAACCAAGAATTTGTTATGTAGGTCAATCAGTATATCTATTTCCGAACGATTTGAAACCGATTGTTGAAGCAGCAAAAGAAGTTGGTGCAAATACGATGTATGATGGTGCACACGTCTTGGGTTTAATTGCAGGTAAACAATTCCAAGACCCACTAGGTGACGGCATGGACATAATTACAGCATCAACACACAAAACATTCCCTGGGCCTCAGCATGGAGTAATTCTAGGTAACAATGATGTCGAATTGCCAAATGGAAAAAGTTTACATAAAACAATAAGAAATAAGGTATTTCCTGGAGTTCATTCTAATCATCACCTACACAAGGTAGCAGCATTTGGCGTAAGTTTAGCTGAAGCTTTGGAATTTCAAGAGGATTACGCCAAAGACATTATTTCCAATGCAAAAGCATTGGCTGAAGGACTCTGGAATAGAGGCATGAAAGTATTTGCATCTGAGCAAGGATTTACAGAAAGTCATACAGTTTTAGTTGATGTATCAGAAAGAGGTGGTGGTGCTGATGTTTCAAAAAGAGCAGAATCTCAAGGACTCATAATGAATAAAAATATGCTTCCAGGCGATACTTCTGCAGTAAAACCTTCAGGAATCAGATTGGGCACTCCAGAAATGACTCGTTTAGGAATGGGAAAAGATGCAATGGATGAAGTTGCAGATCTAATACACATTGCTTCACTAGGTGGAAATGAAAATGAAGTCCGAGAAAGAGCTAAAGCATTAAAACAAGAATATTGTAAAATTCATTATTGTTGGGGTGATGGTGAAAATGCTTATTCAAAACCTAAATGGTCTGAACTTTAATCACTTAACGCCTTCCCAAGAAACTCTCTATATCGAAATCGTCTCCTGTACCACTTTCTTCTGATTGTCTCTTTGGTGGCCCTCTTTTCTTCTTTCGATTGTCAGGCTTACTTTTTCTCTCTCCAGTATAAATTATTGAATCTCCTTCTAATCCTAAAGAAGACATGTTTTTGCTTTTCTGTCTTAATTTTTTATGTTGAGATTTTTTGCCTCCAAAATCTTGTAAAACTAATCCGATTTTCTTTTTTAATTCTTGACTTTCTTTTGATAAAGCACGGGGTTGATTTTTCCACCACTCATATGGCAAATTCTTATATCTAGCCGATTTTGAAGACCTTATTTGTTTTGACCTTGAACGTAAATTACTACGTAAATTCCTCGGTTTTTCTAATCTAACAGTCAACCACCCTGGCAAACCCAAATCATAAACAGCATCACTAATTGTAACTAAAATTCCAGACATTAGCATATGATTCCCTATGGGAACTTTATCTATATTCAAATCAACTCTACTACGTTTCAATCTTTTTGAATAGGCAATCATTGCCTTCTGATCAACTTGCCTAATTACTCTTCTTTGAGAACGTTTTATCCTAGATAACATATATTGTGAAAAGAAAAGTGAACCTGTTACTATAGGCCACAAAAATTGCCCAATCGATTCAAAAACAAATCCATCTGCTTTATTCTCTGAAACCCACCATCCAGCTGCTATAAAAGAAGGCCATAAAACGAATAATCTAATGAATAATACAAGATTACTTACTCTATATTTTGGTTCAACTCCTCTCATCACAGATTGATCTGCAGCAATCATTGCATTAGCAGTCAAAGAAATATCTTTTTGCTTTTTGAAATGTAAACCAACAGATGCATTAGTAGGTGCTTCCTTAAGATATGGTTTTAATTTTGATAAATATTTTTTATCAGTATTATCTCTTCTTGAAGACAATAATACTTCATGCGGGACTGGTGAAGATAATTCATCATAACCCCTAGTAGGGACCCCTAGGATTTCACCTAATGCTTCAGTTCTAGGATCTGCAGCAGCCATTTCTGCAAGCGATTCATATACATCTAAAGCCAAATGCCATTCTCCCTGATCAAGTAAACAAAGTGCTAATGAGACTCTAGCCTTAACCATTTGTGGCTTCCTTCTAACGACCTTGAATGCTTTTTCTAATGCCATCGTATGTTCTCTTTGTCCTCTCAACATTGCAACTTGCATTAATTCATTATGCTCAACAAGTAAGTCTTTTTCTCCACGGGACAATGGACTTAAAGAGTCGGGAGACCAAAGACCAAATCGTTCCATAATATCTGAAAGATTGTCTATCATGGGCTCCCCTTGGAACTCGTAAAGATCGTCATCCGAAGCTCTTCCTTGCCAAGGATTAAAATAATCTGCAATAAATGAAATCACTTCAGGTTCAGAAAAATCATCTTCATTTTCAAGTGATGAAAGTGCTTCTCTTGCAGCATCAATTCTTCTACAAGCGACATGCCCAATGCCAATTAATAATCTTGCATCATCATCCTCACCACCTTGCTGTGCAAGTACATTCCTAGCCTCAGTGATTGCTTTTGGCCACAAACCCCTTAGAGCATATTCATACATTTTTGCCTTTGTTTTAGCAAGCCTTACTAATGATTGGTCTCCTTGTATAGATTCTCCTTGAAATGTAATTAAGAAATCCAAATCGTCTTTTCTAACTGCATTATCTACCTTCTTTTGCATCCAATCGTTAGTTCCTCTTCTAAAAGCACCAGCTCTTCTTTCATCAGGAGATAAATCAAAAACATGATTCTTTAATGGGAAAAATTTCCAAATACTTAGAATCCAAATCAGTAAAAATATTGCTTGACCTGATGCAATAAAGGTCCAAGTGGTCCGAAGAATTTCATACTCGGCAAAACCATATGTTTCCAATAAGTCAGTAAATGGCATTAATGAACCAAATTCCTTGTAACAAGCTAAAACAACTAACAACACAGTATAACCACTAAATCCTGCAAATGCAAAATATAGCAACCTACCTTGAACGTCTCCTTCTGATCTTATTTCTCTAGTAGCAGCTAAACTGACTCCACCAGTTCCACCAAAAGATTGACCTCCCAAAAACAGGTTACGAATCAATTCAAAAATAAATGCTAAACCCACAATTGCAATATTAAGGGTAAGAAACATTGCAAGAATCTGAGGAACACTTTTCAGATATTGATATTTTTCAATTAATGCTGCCATCTGTGCTGATTCTACAATATACCATCCACCTACTCCACCATAATTTAGAATATTTAATGCCAATTCCCTCTCCATTCCAGAAAAAGTCACATAAATTACAGTGAATACACCATTAGTAGCAGTAAATGGCATTGTAAATAGGAATATTACTAATATCATAGCTGAAATTCTACCAAAGAATCCTGGTTTGTCTGGATTAATTGGTGTTTGTTTACCTCTAACACTCCTCCACTTAGAAAGTAAAAGCATATTCCAAGATGCTCCCAAGATTCTTCCATAAGCAAAAATTGTAGGTGACATGAATACCAACAAAGCCAAAGTTACCCATGTTGGAGTTAGCGCACCATGACGTCTTAAACCAAACATCAAAATTCCAAGAGTTGAACCTGAGATAATTAGAATAGCCCAAATCCTCCTAATAAATGCAAAAAAGCCTTTAATTTTATTAGCGCGAAGTTGATCTAATTGTGCAATTAATGTTTCAATAGGAGAAACTAATACAGGTAAAATAACACATGCTGCCATCAAAATAGTTACTGGCAAATAATAAGTGTCGGAACCAATTAATAATTCACAAATCAAGATAGATAAGGCCGTCATAGCCATCAAATATGTAATAACACCTCTAGGAACTCCTTTTAACCAAAGTAATTCTCTTGCATCACTTCTTTTCTTTGTTAATCTATGAACCTCAAATAAATTTTCATCAGCTTCAAAAGCAACTTGTAAGGAAGATAATGAATTAGGAAGAATATACCATGCGAGAAAAATAGTTCCAAACAAACCAAGTGCTGCTGGAAGTAAAAGCATGTAATCAGAACCAAGATCATCTATTGGAATTACCGTTACTTCAGCAGAAACAATTGTTGGAATAGCAAATAAAAATACGATACTAAATAACAAAAAATTCAGCCATCTCATCCTTAACATCATATCTCCCCCCTATGTACCTACGTCACCCTCTAAGGTTTTCTAAGAATCGCTACTATTTCTATGTCTTTTAAGGAATCTGTCAATTCTATCAAATGATTCATGCAATATATCCTCTTCAGGCAAATAAACTAAACGAACATGCCCTTTACCATATTCTGGAGAAAATCCTGAACCATGAACTAACAAAATATGTTCTTCATGTAATAATTTTAAAACAAAATTTTTATCATCATTTGCCCATTTTTCATCAGTTAATTTGACGAACATATAGAATGCTCCTTCTGGTTTTTGAACTTCTAATCCCTCTATTTGATTTATTCTTTCAATACACAAATCTCTTTGAGAAATTACTTTTTGTAAATGAGTTGCCATCCAAGAATCACTTGATTCAAGTCCTGCCAAATATCCTTTTTGAGCAGGAGTTGAGGCACAAAGTCTAGAACGTAACAATCGCTCAATACCATCTCGAACCTTGCTTAATTTTGAATCCGGATCATGGATAGCCATATATCCAATTCTCCAACCTGGTGCATAGTATACCTTAGAAACTCCATTCAAAGTAATTACGGGAACAGAATTAGAACGTGATGCTGTAGATATATGCATATCTGTAAAATTCAATCTATCATATATTTCATCTGAAATAATTGTGCAATTTGGCCATTTTTCTGCAATTTGCATGACCCTATCAATTTCATCAGAAGTTATGATTCCTCCTGTTGGATTATTAGGGTTAATCAATACAAGCAATCTTACCTTTTCACTCATTTTTGATTCCAAATCATCAAAATCAATTGACCAATTGTCCTCGGATTTTAATCTATATTCTACTGTAGTTCCACCATATAATTGAGGATAAGCCAAATATGGTGGATAATGAGGTCCGGGACTTAATAGAACATCACCCTCTTCAAGAAATGCTGCAAAGATTATCTGCAATGCTTCAGTAACTCCATGGCAAACATAAACATCATCTTCTTTGCAATCCCAACCACCATTTTTCTTATTACTTTCATTTTTTGCAATTGCAACTCTTAATTCTTTAATTCCATATGAATGGGAATAACCATTTTCTTGTTCCTCTAATGATTTTCTAAAAGCATCGACCATATGTTTAGGTGTTGGTAAACCGGGATAAGCAAGAGGATCTCCAATATTTAATTTAATTATTTCATGCCCTTCTTGTTCAAGTTTTGTTGCAGGAACTACTACATCCCTAATGGCATATTCAATACTGGAAGCCCTATCAGAAACTCTAATTTCATGTGAGCCCATGTCTTATCGGAAATGCTTCACTTTCAAATAATTACGCGTTAAAGCTTAGTTCCAGACATCCTCAAAACTTCATCAAAATGTCTTTTTTCAACAGGTTGTACTGAAAGTCTTTGACCTCTTTGAACTACTAACATTTCATCTAATGCAGGATTTTCTTTCAAATCCAATAAAGCAACAATTGAATTTAATGGTTTAATGGCTTCTATATCTACCATCATCCATCTTGGATTATCGGGGGTTGATGAAGCATCAAAATATTTGTTTTCTGAATCAAATGCAGTAAAATCAGGATATCCCTCCTTACAGACTTTAGCAATTCCAGCAATATGAGGTGGTTTGTGATTAGAGTGGTAAAATAATACATAATCACCAATTTTCATCTTATCTCTCATAAAATTTCTAGCCTGATAATTTCTAACACCATCCCAATGTGTTGTTTTATCTTTAACTAAATCCTCAAATGAATATACGTGAGGTTCTGACTTCATCAACCAATAGCCTGTCATGGCACTGCTAAACAGTTTAGAGGATTATTATTTCCCTTTTTTACCTGCTTTCTTTAATTCATTAATCAAGGAACTCGCAGAACCATTTCTTCCACCTTTTAATTCAGAATAGTTGCTTAATTCAACCAAAGCACAAGCGGCTGATTCATCCAACCCAGCCTTTTCGGCCAAATTTGCTATAAATTTAAGTTGTTTTGGTGATGCAGGAGTTGGTTCTGATTCGTTATTTTGGAGAAGGAATTCAATCAATTTACTTGCTGTTCCTTTTCTACCACCAGTCAAATCTTCAAGATTAGTTGCGCCCACTGCAGAAAATGCTTCTGTATCTGTCCCTTTAAATTGCTCAAGTAAAGATTTAACAAAATTTAATTGCCTTTCAGAAGGCGGTAAAGTAGATTCTGATGTCAATTGGTCAAGCACTCCCTTCATTTGTTCACCAGTAATCTGATTTTCATCATCAACATCAATGGCAGACAAAATTTCTGATTTCCTTTTTTCATCAGTTTCAGCCCACAAACGATCAAATAAATCCTTTTGACGTGGTGTTGGTGTTCTTGATTTTAATTCTAAAGCAATAGCATGTAAGTTTTTGAAATGGCCTACAAATCCATCCCAAACTTCATTCGCAGGTCTCTCTCCTCTTTCGATTGAATCTAATCTTCCTTCCATATCTGCTGTAAACTCAGGAGAGAAAATAAACGATACTTCCCCTTCTTCTGGATCTGTATAGTGTGGAGCAACCTCTAGCCAACAAGTTCTACCAGAGGTTGTTGGTTCAAGCCCGGAACTTCCAGATTCACAATATTTACGATCAAGTAATTTTTTAATTGTTGATGCGTAAGTTGATGGCCTTCCTATTCCTGATTTTTTCATTTGAGCAACTAATGAAGGTTGTCTAAATCTTGCAGGAGGCTTTGTTTCATCTTCAACAAATATTGGATTTTCTTCAATATCATCAAGTGTATGTTCTGCCCCTGGCATTAAATCCAATTTTGGTCTTTCCGTAAGTGGTTGCTTCCTTCCAGTAGCAATGAATGCTGCTTCCCAACCATCATGAACTCTCCATTCCACTTTAGATGTTAATGGACGATTAAATCCCTTAACTTTAGCACTTAAAGAAGAATTAGAATATTTTGCTTCTGACATTTGTGTTGCTAAAAACCTAGCACGAATAAGTGAATATAATCTATTTTGTTCAGCATCTTCTACATTTTCCAATTCTACATTTGTAGGCCTAATTGCTTCATGTGCATCTTGTGCTTTTGAGTCCTTGGCACTACCCGCACCAGGTCCTGGTGCTACTCCTAGATGGTCCGTACCCCACTTTGATTCTATAAACGCCCTTGCTTGATTTCTTGCACCAGGATCTGTACGTGTAGAATCTGTTCGTAAATATGTAATGAAACCTCCATTATACAAATTAGAAGCAACAGCCATAGTCTTTCCTACACCCCAACCAAGTGATGAACCAGCTGCTTGTAACATAGTATCCGTTGTAAATGCTGGTTTTGGTTTCGTAACCCTACTCCCGTCTTTAGCATCTTCAATCATGATTTTTCTTTCAGACTCCAATGCGGCGATTACTTCATCAACCATTTGTCTATCGTTTGTCCGAGTAGAATCAAATTTACCATCTGAATCTCTCCAGCCATTTTCATCATCACTATCGTGAAATTTAACTACAAATTTTAATTCACTAGCAAAGGTGTGAGCAGAAAAGTATGGCACTGGAACAAATGCTTCTCTTTCCAACTCACGATCTACAATAAATCCACACGTTGGTGTTTGTACCCTACCCAGTGATTTAATGCTCCAAGAATTAGCAAATTTTGAAGCTCTAAAACCTACAAGTCTATCCATCAACCTTCTAACGATTGCTGCATCTACAAGATTCATGTCTACTTCTGATGCTTTTGAAATTGATTCTTCAACTTGCTTTTTTGTGATAGCATTGAATGTGACACGCTTAATGTCATGATACCCAGCTTTGGTAAATATTGCAAATAATCTCCATGCAATAAATTCACCTTCTCTATCAGGATCTGTAGCCACATAAATTGTTTTCACATCTTTTTCAGATGCTTTTTTTAACATTTTATTAACCGTTTTTTCTGCACCTTGAGTCCATCCCCATGGTGGTTGAGGTAGA
>NZKH01000090.1 GCA_002692465.1 Methanobacteriota archaeon
AATGATTGTATTTATTGCATTAATTCTGGTTGCAGCTGTAGCATCTGCAGTAATTATTCAAACAGGTGAAAAATTACAACAAAATGCACAGCAAACTGGAGATGACACACAAAGAGAAATCGGTGGTAAAATTACAATAAATAGTGCATATATAAAGAACGCAGATCATATGAGATTATATTTCGAATCTGCTCCAGGTAGTGGAACATTAACTACAGAAGATATAGCATGGCAAATTGCATGTACTAACCTTGATCCTGATGGTGACGGGAACCCTTCAGAAGCAACAGAAACATTTGGATACCAATTTACTGCTGGCGCATTCGGAGATGGAGATGACACAGATATCTCAGCAATTGGTGACACCTTTACTATGGATGATCCAGATGAGAATGCAGATGAAGCGGCAAATACTCCAATACCTGGAAATGCACAATCAACGATTGCACCTGGTGCTGCATACGTTATTGACATAGCGGTTGACGGTGGAGCTAACGGAGATTGTACTTTTTCAGAAGTAGGAATTAATGGAGAGATTACACTTTGGGTCCACGTTGAAGGTGGAGGATCTACTTACGAAGTAATTCTAATTTCAGAAGTTGCAGCAGGGTCTTTACTAATTTAAGTGGGATTGTTTAATCAATGCAGTTTTTTACTGCAACGATTGAACATAAACTAGTCGAATGAGGTTGTGATAGGTATGGCTGTTAGGAATCAAGGAAGTCAAGATGCAGTTGCCATGGCAGATGACATGGCAAGGCTGAAAGCACTTTCAGATGTTGCTATTGATGAGGTAGCTACGCCTGATGCAGGAGTGCTGACAGCTGATGAGGCTTGGACGATTTCAGCAGAGCCATCTAAAGTTAGAATAGGATCGGGTGCATCTGCAAATGCTCCGATAAATGTTCCTTCGTTGGGGAGTTCCCCCTTCCCTACGAAGGCTCAGCCTGCAGCACCAGCTCAGGTCGATACGGGTGCATTAGAAAGATTAGTATCCTCAAGGATGGATACTATGGAAGATTCTATGAAGGCAATGGAGATTAGATTATTGGAAATGATTCCACAACTTGCACAAGTTGTCAATGCCTCGGAGGAGGGAGATTCAGAAGCTAGCGGAGATTCAGAAGATTCTTCGGAAAGTGAAAATGAAGATTCTGCAGATGATTCTGGCACAGTACAATCTGGTTCAATGGACATTAGTCCAGATATGGATGCGTCTGAGAAAAAAATGGATTCATTAATGGAGTTATACGAAGCTCAGGCTTTAGCTTTAAATCCATTTTTAGCAAACCCGAGTGGGATTTCAGATCAGTTAAGCCAAAGAAACTCTGTTGGGCCTCATATGCTTGCAGCATTGTTGTTAGATAATTTAACAGGTATGGGTGCAGCATCTTTTACTAGAAAAGCAATTAGTTCAAAATTACTTAGCGATGCAGAAGGTACAGTTTTACTTTCAATAGTTGAATTAGCAGAACCAGGAGATCCTGATTCAGCACTCTCAGATGCATTGCCAAATAGATCTCTTATGACTTTCATAACTTTATTAGAAAGTTGGAGAAGTAGTCGCCAAGTTAGTACGGAGGGCTGAAATGTGGGTTCTTCGGTTGGAATTGGCGCTCTAATAATGGGCGTAACTCTTCTATCAGTATTTGCTGTTGCTACAACCGTAATTAGCAATCAAGCCGCAGTAGCTCTTGAAGTTACAGATCCTGATGTAATTGACAAACCAGAGTTATCATTATCAAATCTAGCAAATCCTGGTACAGTAACCAACGTTGTGTTTACTCAGGGAACGGATTATTTTCCAGGTGCTCTAGTATTTTCAGATGTTTGTGATGTTGTTCCTACAGGATCATTTACAGTTACAACTGAAGATTTTAGATTTAGAACTTTTGACGAAGTTGCAGATGGCTTAGATCCTATTGGTAATTATAACGATACTGGATGGATCGGTTTACATCCTACAGTAGGAGATTACTTTCAATTTAATGATTTAATTGCAGAAGCACCCGGTAGTGAAGAAAGGTGGACGGTGTGGTATTCTGTAAACCCCTCTCTTAATCCAGATCCAGGGTTTGGTGTTAGTACTGATGAGGCTCCATCACCAGCGGGATCAGATCCATCAAGGATGATTGAGGTTAATATTGATGAAGGAGATGATGCTGAACAAGTAAGAGATAAAACAATAAATGCATTACAGTCAACTCCAGCAATTCAAATAACTTGGACTACTTTTGCAACAGATCAGGTAAATGGTGTTTATGATAATTCAGGACCAGTATCATCATGGGTAGGCGGAAATTCTCCATTGGTGCTTGAAGCCACTACACCTGGAGGCGTAATTGATAGTGCATCACTTGGTCTTCCAAATAATGGTGGGAGTGGTTGTTCAACTCAACCAGATGTTGATGCATGTGCTTCTTGCGGGGGTGCTGGAGATGAAGATTTTTTAGCAGTAATGGAATGGGATTATCGTTTTGATATTACAAATGATGGTGGAACTCCGGTGAAACTTTCTGAAATTTTTACAACTATTAATGGGGGTTCTACTGAAGTATTATCTTCAACACCTGCATTTACTGTAGAGTATCTTTTTCCTGGAGAAACAATAAATGTAATTAAAGATGAAAATACTCCAGATTCATTGGAAAGAGTAGCAATATCTTCACATGGAATGAATGTTGCAGTAGAGATGTAAGGGTGATTTAATGGCAGATGGAGGGGCTTCAAACATGATTCTTTTGATTACAGCATTACTTATTTGTGGTGCTGCCTCTGCTATTTTGATACAATCTTGGACAGACACAGCTGCCTCAGTAGGAATCAATCAAGAACAATTAGCATTAGATTCAAAAACAAAAGTCACTTTTTCTGGAGATTTAGCAAAAACAACTTGTAATGAAGCAGATGATAGAATTACAATTTATTTGCAAAATAGTGGCAGCTCAATTCTTGATGAAACAGAATTTGGTGGATTTATTGACGGGCAATCTTCATCTATCGTTGGAATTCCAACATTTTTAAATGGAGCAACTGAATGGAGTTCTGGAGTTGTAGTTGAATTTACTTTACAATCATCTGAGAATTTAGTATGTGATGGTACAGAGGAAAAGAGAGTTACTGCGGTAGTTGCAACAGTAGCATCTGGCGGGGTTATTGGTTCAGATAGTGTTACAGAGGTGGTAAAACTTGGTTGAAGTTCCAGAAGAAGACGGTTTTAATTTTGAATTAGATCAAGATAGCCTTGCAGATAGTATGGGGTTAAAATTGCCTTCAAGATCACTAATGGTAGTTACAGCTAAAGTAGGTGGGGGAAAAAGTTTAATTTCTCAAAGACTAACTTTTGGATTATTAGAAAATGGTGCAAAAGTTGTTTATGTCACAAATGAATTGACTACAAGAGGATGGATAGAACAAATGCATAGCATTGGTTATTGGGTTACAGAACATATTAAATCTGGGAAATTATTGGTTGTTTCAAGTTTTGGAACTGTTGCAGACGAAGTTGAAAATGTTACAATTGACGATCTGTTTGAGAGTGAGGGATTGAAAGTAGCAGATGTAATTATTATTGATTCACTTTCAGAATTATCAAAAGGAGTAGATGCTTCTTCTTTACTTTCCAAACTAAGGAAATTTTGTTCAAAAGGACACACTGTATTAGTTACTTGTGACCCTGATCAAATGGATTCACATTTTGTTCAACAACTTAGGGCAACTTCAGAAGTTGCTTTAGATTTACAGACAGCTATTGTAGGTGGTGCAATGACAAGGACAATTGTAGTAACAAGGTATTTACGTGCTGCTGGACCTTTACAATCTACTATAGGTTGGCGTGTTGAACCAGGGATGGGCTTTATCGTAGATATTACGGCAGTAAGTTGAGGTGTTAAAATGGCTGAAAATTATCCAGAAATAGCACCCGGAGATATTGATGGGTTACTTGCAGCATATCCTCATGTTCGAAAATGGGTTATGGATTTTGAAGCCAAATTTGGTTCAAGACCTCAATATTATGGCCCACTTGACAGAGGTGCAAAAAGTATCAAACCGTTAAATTTGATTTATGTTACAAAGCCACCTATTTTTGTTCATATGTATCGTCCGGCAGAAGATGAAGAAGGTGCTGGACAAACTTTGTGGTTTGGTTTGGAACCTCAGTTAAATGAAGAAGAGGAATTAATTAGACGTTCTTTAATTGAAATTTTACTTCAGGAAGCTCCAGCAGCACCATCCTTCACATCTGATTTAGAATTTGAATCAATTCTTTCTGGAATGATTGATAGGTATACTGTGCTTCCAAATGAAACAAGTGCAATTAACAGAAGTGGTAGAGTTTGGCAAATATTGGGTATGGACGATAAAAGAATCACAGTTACTTCAGAACAAAGAGAAAGGCTTCGGTACGTGATAATTAGAGATTTGATACGTAATGGTCCTCTTGAGCCCTTACTTTCAGATGAAATGTTGGAGGATATACATAGTGTTGGATTAAAACATGTAAATATGGATCACAAAGTGTTTGGAATGGTTTCATCAAATATCCGTTTTCGAGAAAGAGAGTCTTTAGGTAGATTTTTGAGAGCAATGAGTGAACGTATTGGAAGGCCTGTAAGTGATAATAAACCAATTATTGATGGTTCGTTATTGGATGGAAGTCGTATTAATATCATTTATAGTGACGATGTATCAATGTTAGGACCTTCATTTACTATACGTAAATTTGCTGAAGAAACTATTTCTATTACTCAATTAATTCAGTGGGGCACATTATCATCTCAACTTGCAGCATATATTTGGATTGGTTTAGAATATGGTATGTCTATGCTTGTATCTGGTGAAACAGCATCAGGTAAAACAACTACTTTGAATGCAATTTTGCCATTTATCGATCATAATGTTAAGATTTATTCTGCTGAAGATACTGCAGAAGTAAAAGTTCGGCATAAATTATGGCAAAGGTTAGTTACAAGAGAATCTAAAAATGAGGATGCTAAAGTAGATATGTTTGATTTATTAAAGGCTGCTTTGCGTTCAAGACCACGTTATATTATCATTGGTGAAATTAGGGGTGTAGAAGGAGCAACAGCATTCCAAGCAATGCAGACTGGTCACCCAGTTATTGCTACTTTCCACGCATCTAGTATTGTAAAAATGATACAAAGATTTACAGGAGATCCAATTAATGTTCCAATGCGTTTCTTTGACAATTTAAACTTTGCAATTTTCCAAGAAGTTGTAGAAGCACCAGGTGGTGGTGTAGTTAGAAGAATTACTGGAGTGGATGAAGTAATTGGCTATAATAAACATAGTGATGGGGTTCTAACAAGAGGAATGTTTGAATGGAACCCTGTAAAAGATGTACATTATTTTAGAGGTATGTTTCAATCTCATTTAATGGAAAATAAAATAGCACCACAAATGGGTTTTTCAAATAAGAGAGATGTATATGATGAAATGCAAAGAAGAGCTGAAGCATTACAGAAAATGGTTGATAGGGATTTAACACATTATAATGATGTGTTTGATCTTTTAGGACTTTATTATAATAATGGTTGGGATGATTTTTATGCAGCAATTGATACTTGGGTAGGTATAAACCATTGAGGTGATAAAAATATGGAACGGTTGCCTGATTGGCAGATTGCTTTAAGACGCCTAGATATGGAACCTTCTCGGTATTTGTTTATCTATGTTGGAGCAGCGTCATTGATGGGTTTTATGACAGGTGCTTTGTTGATGTTGTTGGGGTTATTCCCAGGTTTTTTTGGTGTACTTGTGACTTTGGTATTTACAGCGATTTCTGCAGGAGCAGCCATTGTATTTCCTTTACTTGAAGTCAAAAAAAGTGCAAATAAAATTGAAAAAGAGATGCATATGTTTGTTACGAGAATGGGAATATTATCGTTAGGTGAAGTTGGAGCAAGATCAATGTTTGATATCTTAAGACAAATGGGTGATTATGGTGAACTCGCTCAAGAAGTTAAGAGGATTGAAACATTAGTAGACAAATGGCATACTGCTCTCCCAGAAGCTTCACGAATTGTAGGTCAACAAAGTCCTTCACCATTGTTTGCAGATTTTTTAGATAGAATGGCATTTAGTATTGAAGCAGGACAGCCAATTGATATTTTTATGAAAGCAGAACAAGAAACTATTGCTGAGGAATATAATACACTTTATGACATGAGGTTAGAAAGTGTAGATTCATTGAGAGATATTTTTGTAAGTCTATCCACAGCAGGTTTGTTCGCATTAGTTGTTGCAGGAATTCATTTGGTATTATTCCAAACAGGTACGCTTGATGATGAATCAATCGTTATTATTTCTAGAATTAGATTTTTAATTATGTCTGCATTCTTCTTTATTTTAATTCAAGCAGGGTGTATGTTTGGATTTAGAGCAATAATTCCAGATGATCCAGTGTTTTCTCGGGACGATTTTGAAACACCTTATCGTTTATTATTTGGAAGGGCTTGGGTGTATTCTGGAATTGCAATGATAGTGGTTGCAATTCCATCTTTTCTGGGAATTTTTATTTTTTGGGAAGATATTACGGCAGAATGGGATAAGTATGCATTGTTTCTTGTAGCTATTCCGTTAACACCTCTATTATTTCCTGGAATTATTGAGCAAAGAGAAGAAGGTCTCGT
Organism: Methanobacteriota archaeon; assembly: GCA_002692465.1. Taxonomy (GTDB): domain Archaea; phylum Thermoplasmatota; class Poseidoniia; order Poseidoniales; family Poseidoniaceae; genus MGIIa-I. The sequence continues at coordinate 6,654 of NZKH01000090.1, forward strand.
CAAAAAAAGAGATTACATGTATCCCGGTTTTATTCGCGCGTTAGGCGGAACTGCACAAGCACGTTCAGCAGAGCCCTCAGCAACAATTAAAGCGTTAAGGGGAATTGATTTTGGGAGATTGGATGAATGTATTAGCCGATTAGAATCCCGTTTATCAACTAGAATAGATTCTGAAAGAGCATGGGATTATTTCTCTGCTGAAACCAATTCTGCAGTTATTTCAAGATTTAATCGAATTTATATTGAGGGAGCACAAAGTAGTGGTGAGCCTGCTGCAACAGCAGATATGGTTAGTAAATCAACGACAAATATGCTTTCATTACGTAGGCGTAGAGGGTTATCTGCATCTACAATGTGGGGTACTTCCTTAGGATTGTTAATTGCAACCATTACTAGTTTGAATATTACAATTTATATTGTAAGGGGTTTAGGTGAAAGTATTTCTGGAGTTGCTTCAGGTTTAACAGATGTTGATTTAACATCAGTAACAGAAGGGGCTGCAGGTTTTGGTTTACCTGCTTTAGATGACAATACTGTGATTGAACAAAATATCTATTTGTTTAAAGTAGTAATCTCAATTTTAATTATATTACAGATTTTAATTATGTCTGCTATTGGAAATAGATTAAGAGGTGGTGGATGGAGTACTACAATAGGTCAAGGTGTTCAAATGCTTTGGCTTTCAGCAATTGTTAGTTTTATTACATCAATAATTTTAGATTGGAGTTCAGGATTATTTGGAATTGGTTCTTGATTTCATTTCTTCTTTTATGCGCTTTTTTGTAGCACACCATGAACAAATAGGGCATTTAGTTAAGTCATGAAAACGTGCTGGACAATATTCTCTTCCGAAGAAAATAATTTGTAGATGTAATTTGTTCCATAACTCTTTTGGAAATGTTTTTTTCAAGTCACGCTCTGTTTTTTCTACAGATGTTCCATTTGATAATCCCCACCTTGCAGCTAATCTATGTATGTGTGTGTCTACAGGAAATGCTGGAATCCCAAAAGCTTGTGCCATGACTACACTTGCAGTTTTATGCCCCACTCCTGGTAGGGCCTCTAAATCTTCAAAATTATTGGGGACATTTCCATTATGTAATTCAACTAGCATTTTTGATAATTTACTAATGTTTCTTGCTTTAGTAGGGGCAAGTCCAATTTCTTTAATCAGTGTTTGAATTATTTCAACATCTAATTTAGACATGAGTTCTGGTGTGGGCGCTTTTTTAAACAAATTAGGAGTTACCTGATTCACTTTTTTATCGGTAGTTTGTGCACTCATTAATACCGCAATTAATAATTGAAATACAGAATTATGATCTAGTGGTATCGGAGTTTCTGGATAAAAACCTTCTAAAATTTCAATAATTTTTTCTGCTTTTTCCTTTTTTTTCAAAATTAACCCTCATTCCGGTTTTTCATAACTTTTCCATCCAATCCATATTCCCCACATAAATGCACAAAGAGGTACTGCATAACAAGCTCCATATTGCCAATTTTGCCAACTTTCTGGTTTTCCCCCTAATACAAATAAAATTAGCCCTAATAATAAACCACCAATTAAGGCAATAATTCCTATTGTAATTGTTCTTAATAACCTCATCCTATCACTTTCTTTTATTGAATAATTCTTCTATCTCTTTACTATTTTTTGTATTAAGGACATCAGATTCTTCTAACCAACCCTTCCTAGCAATATGTGCTCCATAACGAACGTCTTTAAGCCCAACTATATCATGAGCATCAGGGTTAATTGAAACCGGAACTCCACACATTTTTGCATATTTGCATAATCTCCAATCTAAATCTAAACGATATGGAGATGCATTTAATTCGATTGCTTTGAATACACCATCTTTGTTAATTTCCCCCATTGTTTGTATTATTGAATGCATGTCAACTTCATATCCATCTCTTCCTTGAATTATTCTGCCAGTAGGGTGCCCCAACATTGTTGTATGTTTGTTTTCAATTGTACGAATTAAATCTTCAGTATTTTCAGATTCGTCTCTATTTTTCCATTTGCTAATTGCGTGAACAGATGCAACGACATAATCTAATTTTTCTAAAACCTCGTTAGAATAATCTAAACTTCCATTTTCTAAAATATCAGATTCAACTCCATGAAAGATTCTAAAATTTACATCTTTGTCTTCCCATTCCAGATTATATTTTTTGATTATTTCTCCCTGTTCTAAAAGATCACTCGCAGTTGCTCCATTAGCAATTTTTAATGATTCAGAATGGTCAGAAATACCCAAATATTCCCAATTTAATTTTTGAGCCGCATCTGCCATTTGTTCTAATGTTGCTTCACCATCTGAAAGAGTAGTATGGTTGTGAAATGCACCTTTGATTGCGTCAACTGAAATTAGTTCTGGTAGATTATTTGATTCTGCAGCCTCAACTTCTCCTAAATCTTCTCTTAATTCGGGAACGATATAAGGAAGATCTAGGATTTTGTAAATGTCTTCTTCTGAATTGGCATTTAATGAAAATTCTGCTGCTTCAAGTCCTTTAAGATCACCAATACTATCAATAGGGATTAAGCCAAATTCGTTTAATTTTAAGCCTTTATCTAATGCACGTTGTCTCATTCTTATGTTGTGTTCTTTAGATCCAGTAAAATAAGCTAAGGTGAATGGGAACATTTTGGTTGGAACGATTCTAACTTGTGCATCTATGGTGCCACTTGCTTCCATTTTTTCATAATCATCTCCACCTATTGCTTCGAGTACTCCTTCGTCAACATTTCCTAAATTGAAATCATTTTCAAAAATACTGGTGTCTAATATTAGACTAATTTTCGAATCACCTGCACCTTTAATATCTGCAATGCCTGGAAGAGAAAGGATTGCATTTGCTATATCTTCATGAAATTCAATGTCTGCACCAACAACTAAATCTAAATCACCAATTGATTCTTTTTTTCTTCTTGCAGAACCTGCTAATTCTATTTTTTTAACATCTGGAATATTTGCAATTAAATTTTTTAATGCATTTCCATAAAGTAACCCAATATCTAAGCGCCTTCTAGCATTAAATCGTTTTAATAATTGTATCCCGTCTAAAATTCTTTGTTGCGATTTTTTCCCAAAGCCATTTAATGTTTCAATATCTCCCGCTTCACATGATTCTTGTAATTCAATAATATTAGTGATTTCTAATTCTTCATTAAGTAATTTAATTCTTTTTGGGCCC
>NZKH01000032.1 GCA_002692465.1 Methanobacteriota archaeon
AAAGATCATCTTTTAGAGCTTGCAGGACGAACGTTTAATGTCAACATTATTCGAAAGCTAAATAATATTTTAAAAATTTTCCCGAAACCAATACTCCCAATAAGTAAAAATGATACGTTTTCATTTTCATCAACAATTAACATTTCATTAGACCAGCTCGGTAAATCAAAAGTTCCTTCCTTCGGGGGACTGTAAATAAAATTAGATTGACCCTCCACAGCCATTCCAACTAAAGGAATTAGATTCATATCATCAATAGTTCTAATTAATGGTATTCTTGCATTTTCCACCAAGCCCTCAGGAGTTCTAAATGTTGTAATTACGCCTTCATTGCCTAATAGAACTGCATGATTCATTTTGATACATGCTTTATCAATAAAGGATGGTTTGTCAATTGCATTGGTTGGAACAAGAAGGTTAGAAGGTTCAAACATGGTCGAATTCCACACATATAAAATCTGTTCATTTTCAATCCAAATACCATCACATCCTGCAGCAATGATATTTCCAGACGGAAGTCCTAAATCACTTAAATTAATATTTGAATTATTTGACATTAAAATCATTTGTTCAGAATTTGTAGACTTTAAATCCCACATCAATCCTCCAATCTCAATTAAACTATTTTGTCCAACATATAACTCACCCCAATCACATTGTATCAATTGTTCATTAAATTTAATTAAATCTTGTTTAGAAAGCCTACATGTTTTTGAACCAAACAAATCATATGCTCTGATTAAAACATCATCTTCATCTGAAACCATATCTATTCTAAATAATTCATTATCCCATTCTCCACGATCTAAAGTTAATTTAGTCCAATTGTCTTGTTGTATCAAAAGTTCAATTATTGTATTTTCATTAGTCAATCTAGTTGCTAACAATTTCTCAGATTCTAATAATTCTATTGATTGTACTTCGTTTGTACCATCATCACTACTTAACACACTCAGAAATTCTGCACTACCGTTGACATTCATCTTTGTAATCCCATTAGAATGTGCAATAAATGAGATTGTAGAATTGTAGTGTTCAAAATCATTGAAAGTCATATCTTCTGGGAAAGTAAATTGCGTCCATTCTCTATTTGAGGAATTATAAATTGATACACCCAAAGATGAAGAATACCACTCTAATTCTTGATTGACATATAACGAATCAACATCAGAACCTAAAATTCCTACAATATCATCAGCACGATACCTGACTTGGAATAATTGTGCTTGTAGTGTTTTGTATATACTCGAATTAGATGTTGTATTTTGAACAATTTCTTCTATATCTTCAATCATTTCAACTGATAATCTAGCATCTCCAGATTGTAAAGATATGCTCATTGCTTTTTTTTCAACATCTGTTTGAAGTAAAAATCCAACATCTTCTGCTTTAATCACGTTATTAAATATTTTTTTGACTTTAGAATATATCTCATCTACAGAGTTCAAACTATCTTTAGGACCTCCTTTCGCTGAAATATCTATAAAATTAACCTTATTTTTCTTATTTTGAATTTCTTGTGCTGTTTCTAAAGTAGAAAACAATACTGGAGATGTTGAACCTCTAACTGTAGAAGACCCTTCCATTTCAACAATTTTCCATATAGTTATCGAAATTGTTTCAAGTGTTCCAACACCTGTTGAAGGATTATATTTTGTATAACTTAAAGAAATTTTATCTCCCTCTTCAACTCCGAGTTCATCGGCTAAAATCCTATTTGCAACAAATGTATTTTCACCAGACAAATCCTCATTTTCTTCCATATCAAGATAATTTATTCCATTCTCACCACCCAAAGGTTCCCAAGGACCATTTGTATGGTTAAATGAATCTGCAGCCCACCAAGTAGCACTTGGTTCAACCAAACCTGAATTTGGATTAGACAATGAAATATCTACATATCTACCATAATAAAACCCATCCATATTTTCAGAAACTGTTGAACTATTCAACAACTCTAAATGAAACGTATTTGCTAAGTCTTGATCTATTTCTTTAGCTAATCCAGAAGCCTGAGAAAATCCATTTTCAATTCCTCTAATACGAATATCTGTTTCTCCCAGAATAATGTATGCTTCTTCTTTTATGGTCGCATCTAAACTATCACCAACAACCAAACTTGAAGTTATTATTGCCGAACCAATTAGTAAACCAGTCATCATTAATGCCGTGTTTCTTTTATTTCTCAACAAATTCCTAATTCCCAAAGTCCACAACAAGCGATGTTTTGCGGAAAAATAAATCATTAAACTCATATGACTACAAATTCCAATAACAACACTTAAAATTATAGAAGTCATTAAATCTAAATATAAATAATCAGAAATAATCATTGTAATAATCGTTAAAAAAAGAGGTACTATCATCAAAAGTAAATGACTCTTATAATTTAAATTTTTTAAACCTGGTTGGCTATAAAATTGTATAAAGATATTTGAACATAAAAATCCTAAACCTAGAAGGAAAGTTATTACAATCACAATTAAATCCATGATATTACCTTATTCTTCTTCAAGTATATTTTGTGTATCTTTGTGAATTCTTCCATCACGCATTTCTAGTATTCTTGAGCATCTTTTTGATACCTCTTTGTCATGTGTCACAATCAACATTGTAATGTTTAATTCCTTATTTAATTCCACCAATAAATCTAAAATTTTTGTACCTGTTTCTGTATCAAGATTTCCAGTTGGTTCATCCGCCAACAAAAGTCCTGGTTCGTGCACATATGCTCTTGCAATTGTAACTCTTTGTTGTTGACCGCCAGATAATTCAGCAGGCCTATGAGAGGCCCAATCCTTCAATCCTACTTTTTCTAATGCATTTAATGCCTTTTTCCTTATTGCTCTTGAATTAGGTTCGGCACTATTTAATTGAAGGGGCATCTCTACATTTTCCAAAGCAGAAAGCACTGGAATTAAATTAAAAGATTGGAAAATAAATCCCAATTGTTCTCTTCTAACCTTTGTTCTAAGAGTGTCATCACCTTCGAAAATAGATACTCCTTCAACAAATACTTCACCAACACTAACTTCATCTAATCCAGAAAGACAATTCAACAAAGTTGTTTTTCCACATCCAGATGGACCCATTACAGCAACCATATCTCCCTGATTTATTTTTACAGATACATCCCTTAATGCCTCGACACGGGTGGCCGCTGTTTCATACACTTTCCAAATCCCTTTAGCCTCAAGTACTCGGACCATGTTGTATCGATTGAGTATACAAATATAATCTAACTCTTTACGAATGTCATGGCCCAAGTCAAAGTATTGTTATTTGGACCCCTAGCAGAAGCTTATGGAAGCTCTGAATCAATACACGAAATTCAAGAAGGAAATACCCCAGAAAAATTACTTCATAAAATAGGATTATTAGAATGGAAAGAAAAAGGATTAAGATGTGCAATAAATAAAAAAATATCTGATTTTAAAGAAATTCTTCAAGATGGAGATGAAGTTGTATTCCTAACTCCGGTTTCTGGAGGCTAATGTAAAAATGCTCAATATTTACAAATTATTTAGAGAATACATTTGAACTTGAACAGTTACGCAATACTCATATGGCAATAGGTCCTCCTGAAATAGCAGTAATTTTAATTCTCTTTTTTCTATTATTTGGTGCTGAAAGATTACCAAAATTAGCACGCTCTATGGGGCAAGCGAAAGGAGAATTTCAAGAAGGTTTGAACGATGTTGTTAGCATCCCTGAGAAGAAGAAAACATTTACAGATTTAGATGCTGGAGGAAGAACTCCTGAACAAAAATTAGCTGAAGATGCTAGAGAAGCAGGAATTGATCCAACTGGAATGGATACTGAATCCATCAAAGAAGAATTGGAAGAAAAGGAATAAGATTACTATCTCTTTTTCTTTTTCAATTTTAAAGGTGAGCCGCAGTGACTGCAAATTGATTCTTTTTTATTTAGATCTGAAGGTTTTGAAATACCACAACCCGTACAGATTTGTAACCAAACCCAAACACCGGTAATTCCTTTTTGAATAACACTACTCCAAGTTTTCCCAGCCTTAGTAAGCGTATTTTGAATACGATAATCATCGGTAAACAATTCTTCATCTAATTGAAAGCTTAAAGCAATCAAATCAATATCCACATCTGATAATTTTGTTAAATCTCCCGAATTACTAGCTGCTTCTTTGGCTTTAACTATGGATTCCTGATTTGGAGAAACCTTCTTTAAATTAACACTCTCAATCAACATTAAACGTTCTTCTGATACATTTTCTAATTCTCTTAATTGAGACATTGCAATAATTCCATGTTTTAATTTTTCAACTGGCCACGCCAATAATGCCGCCGTATCAAGTATCGCCACATACAAATGCAACAATAAATTAGACATGATACCTTCTATTACAAAAAGTATTGATGCATGAGAACAAGTTGGGGAGAGACATGGATTGGAAAGAACAAATACTTGATTGGTTCGAAATTTTTGGTCCTGCAAGCCTTGGAATGTTATCATTTACTGAAGCAATTATTCAACCAGTACCTCCTGATTTAATGTTTTTACCTATGCTAATGAACCATTCTGGAAATATTCCTATGATTTTTTGGTTATGGATGGTGATTACAATTACTAGTGTTTTGGGTAGCCTTATTGGTTATTGGATTGGTCAAAATTGGGGTAAATCTGTAGTAGAGAGATTTAATGGGGAAAAACATATTGAAAAATTGGAAGTGCTTACTGAAAAATATGGTACATTAGGAATCTTTATCGCAGCAGTTTCTCCAATCCCATACAAGGTTTTTGGATGGTTTGCAGGAATGGGTGAAATGGATAAAAAAGCATTTGTAATTGCAGGTTTCTTAGGTCGGGGATTACGTTTTGGTTTGGAAGCAATTCTAATTGGTATTTATGGACAAAAAGCTCTTGATTCACTTAACAAACTTTTAGATCAAGAATTCCTTTTAGGTTTAATATTAATAATTGCAGTAATCATTGTATATTATGCCTGGAAATGGTGGAGTAATCTAAAAATTGAAACTGAAACTTCATGAAGAAGATTGTTCTCGGCGCACATACCGGCGCTCGATTGGTGTAGTCCGGCCCATCATCTCGCCCTTTCGAGGCGAGGACCCGGGTTCGAATCCCGGATCGAGCACCTTTC
>NZKH01000033.1 GCA_002692465.1 Methanobacteriota archaeon
ATATTACAGTTAATCCGGCAAATGTGGCCGCAGTTGCGGCGAAGAAAAAAACCCATGATGAAAAATTTTTGTTAGCTAAATAATATTTTTCTGGATTGTCAGAATTATATCTAGAACCTCTTACTCCCCAAAAAAAACAATAGGAAGCATATAATAGTATAAATATAAACAACCAAAGAGATTTTTCGGACATTTAATCCCTTTCAAATTTTAAGTACAACGCCTTGGTGCTGACTCACCTCGTTCTTTTTTAATTCTTTCTGCTTCTTTCTGTGCTGCTTCAATTGAAGTAAAAACCTTATCTTCAAATAAAATAAAAGGTTTTGCTCTATCAGCATTAAGTTGAGCCACACACCATTCTTTGTTTGGTTTAGTACACATTACCATATAAGCCCCAGGTATTGGACCATATCTTCTGTTGTTTAAAGTAAACAAGCATTTTGCCAAATCATTAACTTTGTCTTCATCTAACCCGTTCATAGCCATTTTTTCTAAGTCATTTAATGGACTCGTATTATCAGATCCCATAATACCTTTTCCATCCGTGCCAACTGGTCTGCCGATTTCAGGTTTGCTCATTATGGTAAAGGTCCTTCCTTTAAAAATCCTCTAATTGCATTTTCCAAAATTTTGGAAACATTATTGTTATAATTATTGTACGATAAACTTCCACACCATGAAAGTGAACCTGGCGCAAACAAAGCACCATCATTCGGTGTTTTATAATAAATCATATCAGCTCTGACCATTGGATTTTCTGTACCTCCTCCATAAAAACCTCTTACAGAAAAGTGAATTTCTTCATTAACTTGCAACATTAAGTTTGTGTGATTTTCAGATCTTGCCAATAAATATGCATTGTGAGGTGTTCCAAAATCTAAATCATATCTATCTAATTCGAGTCCTGCCGCTCCTCCTCCTACTAAACCAAAATCTCCAATAATTTCATCTTCGCCAACACCTTCAAATATCCATGAGCATTCTGGTCTCTTGCTATCAGGTTCTCTTCTATAATAAGAAGAAACATCAAAACCGTAAGCAGTAAAAGTTAGTCCACACACTTTTGAAGGTATTCTGCCACGAGCTCTCCACATTCCTCCATATTTTCCATCAAATGCATTGTTGTATTCTCCTGGATTTGCTGTCCAAGCTCGAGTTCCTGCTTCGCCTTTTCTTACTTCAATAATATTTGAATTATCTGGATGATATTCACTAATCCAATAAAAACCATCTGAACCTAAATATATCCATCTGCCACCATTTAGCTGATAAGATTCATATGCTGCTAGCATTTTTTCAGAACTATATTCAGGATGTGATCCAGTTAATACACATCTGTACCGATTTAACAAATCAACACCTTCTATGTGTAAATCTTCATCTGTTACAACGTCAAAATCAATATTCTTTTCTTCCAGCCAGTCTGTTAAATGTAAATCTGCATTTAGTTGCCAAAGGGATGGTGACAGCCAATGTCTATACTTTGGTCTCATATTTAAAATAGGTCTCAATCTTGATGAAATAGCAACACCAGTTCCATCTGAGTGTTTAGAGTATGTTGATAGTCCATATTCTCTATGTTCATTAAGATATAAATCTGAGGCTGCCAAAACAGGAACCTTTCCTGCAAGTAATTGTGCAACTACTGAATTTGTTCCCAAATTGTCATTTGAATAAGCCATATAACTATTTGTTGGAAGAACGAATAGAAGATTTGAAGTTGTTTTTCCTTTTGGTGGTTTAATAACAAATGGAATAAAATCTTCTGTTTCGGGACTATCTTCTCCATTAATTCTTAATCTCGCAGCATAAACTCCACTTCTAATAAGATCGGGAACGGTAAAAGTAAAATCAACTTCCCATCTTGCATCATCAATATCATCGTCATGAAAATGTATTGCTCCGTATTCTTCAGGTTTATGGTGATATACCATTTCATCTGCTGTCCAATTATAACCTGTCATACCTCTACAAGGTAAATTAATTACAAAACCATTTAAATGATTTGAAGTAGTATCAATAATGAAAGTTGAAGCAATATTTTTAGTAATGTTCGCATGAAAATCCCAAGCTCCAATTACTTCAGATCTAAGTTCTGCGGTACAACCACCATAACCTCTAGCTAGAGATTCAATTTCAGATTTTGATAAAGCTTTTTTGCTTAATCTTGGTCTATCAATTTTTCCATTATAAGTTAAAGTTTGTTCTGGTAGTTCAATTGGATTTATTGCTTCTTTGTAGTGTCCACCTTGAATATATCTTTTTGCTCTATCGACTAGAGTACATGCTGCCATTAAAAAAGGTGCATCATTAGCACGTGGTTTTAAATTATTTGTTGCTTCAATAAAAGAAGTTGTTTCGTCTGCCGGATGTAGTAATGACATTCCCAATCCACCATTGGTTGGGGTAACACAAGGTTCTTGATAAAGTTTTACCTTTCCTGTTTCAGCATCATAACTTGCTGCAACAAGATACCAAACTTTAGCCATTAATTTTTTTTCACTAGACAAATTCATAACTTGTCCAGCACCATCTCCGATCATTACTGAAAGACAAGAATTTTCATCAATAAAAAGACCATAGCCACTTTTAGTTTTTTCATTCCATTTTGTTAAAATACCTTGTTTTCCTTTTTCTGGAGTTGTTGGAAATATATATGCTTGTAACGTAAAGCTTGTTGTATTAAGTCTATCGTCCTGTGGTATAACAATATATGATCCACCGTGTATTCTTTGATTTCTTCCTTGATAAGTTTTATTACACTGTGCACCAATTTCTTCTTCCTTATATCCTGGTCCCTCAGGATTGGTGTCTCCGTGAATTAGTCTTACAATTTGAACATCGTAATTCTCATTTTTTTCAGAGTTAACGTAAAATTTTACTTCTTCTCTAGGAAATGCAGAGTATTTATCACTATATCCAGTTATTCTTAACATTTTAACCTTTCAAATACGCAAATCATTCTGCGTACTTTTCTAAAAGCTCCAGAACTCTTTTTAAAAAAATAGCATGCTCACATGCTTCCTCTGAAGAGAAAGACTCTTCTAAAATTTTTACAGGTTGACCTCTTACTCCGCTACAAATACCAATTCTATAATCTTTAAAATCTTTTTTGCATATAGTTACATATTTTCCAGCCATTGGTTGTCTTCTTAATTTATCTAAAACAGTTCTTAATTCTTTACTATGTTCAACCCCAGGCTGCCCTTTATGAAGAGCTGGTGCTTTGCCTACTGGGCAAGCTCTATGTTCTTCAATTAATCTATTTCTTGTTTTTTCATCTTTTAATAAAGGAAGAACATAAGTACGAGTTATATAGTCGTCAGTACTTGTGTGACCCTGATTTAGCTGTACTCCAGTTTTGTCTTTTGTCATAAACTATTTATTTGTCCTTTCTTTAATAATTTTTAGAGCTTCCATTAAATAAACTCTAAATACTTCATGGTTTTCACTCATTGGAAAATGTCCTATATCGGTCATTTCTATATAAACTCCTCCTTTGATTTGTCTTGCAGTATTCTCTGTTGCTTCGGGAGGTGTTAAATAGTCATATGTTCCTGTTAACATGACAACGGGACATTTGTGTCCATCGATATTTTTTAGTTCTTTTCTTAAATCATGATCTACTGAGTAAAAATACAAATCTCCTTTAAATGCTTCTGAGCCTTGAGTGTAGTAATGCCAAGTTAACCATCTGTCTTTTTCTGGCGATTGCGGTGCCATTAAATCCCATGTTCCGCTAGCACAAACCTGAGCAGCATTTGCGTGAGGATGTCTCCACCAATCTAAATAAAAACCCGGAGCATAATCTGCTGCTTCCACAGGTATTACAGCTCTAAATTTATTTGGATGACGCAAGGCTAACTGTAATGCTACATTACCCCCAAAAGAAGAACCCATAAAAATAGGCTTTTGTAAACCTAAAGCATCACATAGTTTTACAATAAAATTACAGTAATGTTCTGCTTTTAATTTATATTCTTCTTTCCACCATTCTTTATTATGTGGTGGATCTGACTTTCCATGTCTCGGTAGATCATAGGCAATAACATTATAATCTTTAGTAATTTCTGGATCTTCAAGCAAACCTCTCCATTGATGATTATGACATCCAGCAGTATGTTGGCAAATTAATGGTGTTCCTTTTCCATTTTGAAGATAAAAAACTTTGTATTCACAATCGTCAACCTCAATTGTAACATAACGACCTACTACATCATGATGTTTTACCATTGCAATTCTCCTTGTATTTTAAAATATTTCATTAAACTGGTACTCCTGTTTTTCTTAATAATTCAAACTGAACTGTAAAATTTCTAAGATTTTTCATTAAAACCAAATGATTGCCTTCTATTTTTAAATCTCTTAAAAAACTTGCCGACCATATGCCATGATACATTGGTTTTGGCATCGGTTGACCAAATTCTCTCCAAGTTTTTGCTGATGCTCTTAAAGCAAAATCATAAGGATCTAAAGGTGAAGGGTTTGTATTAATATTTTTTACTTTGCCATCGTGCATTTCAATAATTACTTTTGCGTTTTCCATATCAAACATAAATGAGCATGTATAATATTTTGCCATAGCTTTAATAGTGTCATCGCTATTAGTAGCCTCTTCATACTTCTTTGCCCAGTTATCTAAACCACTACTCATAATTTTTTACTTTCGTTACTTAGAACCCTTGGTTCCTTTAGTTGGATCGTTATCGAAGTTCATATGATAATCTTTTTTTGGATTTTCATAATCACCAAGAATATTTCTGATGTTGCTTATTTCTCCAGGATTCATTCCAATTTCTTTAAGCAAACTATCTAAAAA
>NZKH01000034.1 GCA_002692465.1 Methanobacteriota archaeon
ATTAGTTGTAAAAAATGGTCATAAATTCTAAAACATGCATGTTGACAATTATCTAATTTTAATCCTGTTTCGTTATCAGTTATGGATGAGACTCTTCCACCTAGTGTTTTTCCTGCCTCGAATAATTTAATATTCCATTTCCCTGAATCTTGTAATGCTAATGCGGCTGAAATCCCCGCAAGCCCCCCTCCTACAACGATAGCATTCCTCATCAGTTGCATCAGGCGTTGTCTTTAGTTATAGAATTCTTGTGAGTTAACTTTTCAATTAATAGATACTTTCAAATCCTTAAAGTAAGGGTTAACCTCTTGAATGACTCTTAGTTAGGAGTGCAGTAGGTGGGCCTTTATGTTCTGTGATTCTTGCAGTGAGGAAATACCGGATGATAGTATATTTTGTCCAGAATGTGGTGCAAGGCAAAATCTTTCTAGAGCATCAATAGGTGTGTCTAATGAATCATTGTCTGGAGGTGTTTCTACATCTTCTGGATTTGGAGTAGTTACTCCTCAAGCAATTAATAATTCAAACCAAACTGATTCAGGAGACATGTCAATTTCTGAAGATTTAATGTCTCAAATTGCTTCAAAAGTGGCACCTACAGAAAAAAATCTGATGGGCGGCCCTTCATTGTCACAAACTCCAACAAATTCTGGACCAACAATTGTGCCTGTTACATCTAACATGGGTGAGGCAAAAGATTCCAGCCCTACAGATGAATTAGTAGAACGGATAATGGTCGCTGAAAAAGAAATTAAGGAAGAGCAAAGAAATAAATGGTTACAAATGAATCAAACTGCTAGTGATGTACTTTCACAAGTTAATTCCGATCTACCCTCTCATCTAAGACCAACTGACGTCAAAACCTCAGCGGCTTCAAATTTCCTCAAGCAAACGATAGGTGAAGAAGAGGAAGAAGGTGGTTTGCCCGATGCCAATTTACTAAGGCGGATGACGGAAGTTGCGATTCGTAGAGTAGCAAGAAAAAGAGGAGTTGCTGTTGACTCTCCACAGTCAAAAATAGTTGATGACATGGCTCAAATAAATATTACATTCATAGACGATGGTCGTGTTTTAGATACTCCCTTGGATTTAGCTAATGCATTTAAGAGACAAATCGATACCGAATTAGCATTAAAAGGATTTGAAATGAGTTCAAATATTGTGTTGTTCAAAAGTAGAGACGGAAATGTAACTAAAGTTTTTGGAGATGCTTTGGATGAAGAAGAAGATGATGATAGTTTTGCTTGTGAAGCATGTGGTGAATTAGTAAAAGCAACCGATGATGTTTGTCAAAGCTGTGGAGCCGTTTTTGAAGAAGAAGAAGAAGAAGAAGAGACTAGGGGTCCACCACGCAGAGGTCCACCTGGAAGGGGCGGTCCACCTGGAAGAGGCCCAGGAGGTCCACCAAGGGGCGGTCCACCTGGAAGAGGTCCTGGAGGTCCACCAAGGGGCGGTCCACCTGGAAGAGGTCCTGGAGGTCCACCAAGGGGTGGTCCACCTAGAAGAGGCCCAGGCGGTCCACCAAGAGGAGGACCTAAGGGTCCTTCAAGAAAAGGTCCACCAAGTGGTCCAAGGCGCAGATAATTAAGGTTTTTTTATTATCTTAATCCTGCTTTTTCTAATGATTTTAGTAAGATTTTCCCAATTTCAGAAGGGTCATTTGCACAGGAAATACCAGCAGCTTCCATTGCTGAGACTTTTTCTTCTGCAGTTCCTTTCCCTCCACTGATTATTGCTCCTGCATGACCCATTCTTTTTCCAGGGGGTGCAGTCATTCCAGCAACAAATCCAACTACGGGTTTAGTCATATTTTTGGAAACCCATTCAGCAGCTTCTTCTTCTGCAGTTCCTCCAATTTCTCCAATCATCACTATTGCAACAGTTTGAGAATCATTTTCAAATGCTTCTAAACAATCTATAAATCCAGTTCCATTTACCGGATCTCCTCCTATTCCAACACAAGTTGATTGTCCTTCACCGATGCTCATTGTTTGGGCAACGGCTTCATATGTTAAAGTTCCAGATTTAGAGACAATACCAATTCTACCTTTAGCATGTATGTGTCCCGGCATTATCCCAATTTTTGCACCGCCATTTTCTCCAGGAGTAATAATTCCAGGGCAATTTGGCCCAATTAACCGAACACCCTTCTTTTCATTAACAAAAGCAGTTGCTTTAATCATGTCAAGTGTAGGAATTCCTTCTGTAATACAAACAACTACGCCCTCTCCTTTTATTGTATCAAAGGCATCTGCGGCCTCTATGATTGCTCCTCCAGCAAAAGGAGGTGGCACATAGATAACCGTGGCATCCGCATCAGTTGCTTCAATTGCTTCTTTCATGGTATTCCATACAGGGAAATCTTTACCTTGAAGATTCACATTCTGCCCTCCTTTTCCAGGAGTACAACCACCTACTATGTTGGTTCCATATTCGACCATTTTATCAGCATGAAATTTTCCTTGTTTTCCCGTAATTCCCTGTACTAATACCTTAGCATCTTCTTCAATCCATATTGCCATTATTCTTCACCTCCAATCAATGAAACTATTTTTTGAGCACCTTCTGCTAATGTTTCGGCTGTATGGATATTCAGATTACTTTCAGAAAGAATTTTTCTACCTTCTTCAAAATTTGTACCTACTAATCTAACAACTAATGGAACGTCTAAATCTAAAGCTTGTGTGGCACTAATTACTCCTCTTGCAATAATGTCACAACGCATTATTCCTCCAAAGATATTTACTAAGATTCCTTTTACAGCAGGATCTTCTAAAATAATACTAAATGCAGTTTTCACTTGCTCTTCATTGGCACCTCCTCCAACGTCCAAGAAGTTTGCTGGCTCTCCCCCATATAATTTGATTACATCCATTGTTGCCATAGCTAAACCTGCACCATTGACAAGGCAGCCGATATTTCCGTCTAATTTTACGTACGAAAGGCCAGTGTCATTAGCTCTAACTTCTGTAGGTTCCTCTTCTGATAAATCTCTTAATTCTAAAATGTCAGGATGTCTAAATAATGCATTTTCATCAAACCCCACTTTTGCATCAAGTAGAATCATCTCATTTTCTTTAGTCCTAACTAATGGATTAATTTCAATCATTGCACAATCTTTTTCAATAAATAGTGAAAACAAGCCCTGAATCATTTTTGAAAACGATTCAGATGCATCATTGTTTAATTTTAAATTTGTGCATAATGCATTAATTTGTGATTCAAGCAGCCCTTTAGATAAATCAACGTGAATTTTATGAATTGCCTCAGGTGTTTTTTCTGCAACTTCTTCTATGTCCATGCCACCTTCTGTAGATGCCATGATTAATGGCATCTTCAATTCACGATCCACTAATATCGCCAAATAATATTCATGTGATATTGAGCACCCTGATTCAATGTATAAATTATTTACAATCTTCCCACTTGATCCTGTTTGTTTTGTAACTAATTTGTTTCCGAGAATAGATGAAGAATATTTTTCAACCTCATCTAAATTAAATGCAATTTTAACGCCACCTTCCATAACTTTTTCATTAGTTTCTGGATTGTAAAGTGTACCCTTTCCTCTGCCACCCGCATGAATCTGGCTTTTTACTGCAACAATTTCACTATTTAGTGAATTATATGCTTCTTTTGCTTCATCAACAGATTTGCAATGAACACCATCTTGTACTGGTAATCCATATGATTTGAATAATTGTTTTCCTTGGTATTCGTGAATATTCATTCTCTCTCATTGCAAGCGAATTAAAGACCGCCTTTGAACTAATCTAATAAAAATCTTAAAAAAAAGCATCAATAATTATTCTATAGTCGCTTTATTTATGGTGATATTACAAGTCGAGGTGTTGTGGAAGTAATTGTTTTGGCCGGAGGTTTTGGCTCAAGGTTATCACCTTGGACCTCACATGTTCCAAAACCATTGTTGCCAATGTTAGACAAAACTTTAGTGGAAAGAGTACTTGATTTATTGCCAATAGATGAAATAAATAAAGTAATTATTGCCGCAGGTTACCGTATAAAAGATATTGAAACTTATTTTAATAATTTAGATTTAGAATTTGAAGTAATTGTTCAACCAGAAGAAGAGCCCTTGGGAACAGGTGGTGCAATATTAAATTGTAAAGAGCATATCACTGGCACTTTTTTGGTAATTAATGGTGATTTAATTACGAGTGTAGATATTAGCAAATTAGTCGAACGTCATAATCATTCTCAGGTTTTAGCCACCATCTCTCTTTTTGAAGTTGAAGATCCTACAAGATTTGGTGTGGTTGAACTTTCTAAGGACAAAAAAATATTACAATTTCAAGAAAAACCAAAATTGGAAGATGCTTTAAGTAATTTAATTAATGCTGGAACATATGTTTTAGACCCAGACATATTCAAGTTTATGCCAGGTGGTGCACATAGCATGGAAAGAGATGTTTTTACGAAAATTGCACCAATGGGTGAGATGCTAGGCTTCGAGTTCGAGGGATATTTTGTTGATGCGGGAACTCCTCCTTCTTGGTTGGAATCTTGTCGCACTTGTTTTAATGATAATCGTTGGAAGGAGGGATCAAATGTTGATGGCACGTGGATTGGTGATAATTGTTTAATTCATGATTCTGAATGTCAAGAATCTTTTATTTCAGATAATTGTGAAATAAAAAATTCTTTAATTTCAAATACTTGTATTCTTAGTAATTCAGTTATTGGAAATGATTGTATTTTGATAAATACATTGATTGGTGAAAATGTGATTATTGGGGATGGATGTAATTTAGAAAATGTGATTGTTGATTTTAATGCAAAAATACCAGATGGATGGAAACAGTCAGGTGGACGATACCCAAATCAGTGAAAGTCAAAAAGTAGAAGTTCTTGCTGTGCTCAATGACCAAACCAATAATCTGTGTTAATTTTAAAATTCATCCAAATGCATTTGGTGAAAAAGCTAGAGAATTAGCCTCAATAATGGCAACAGTTTCTAAAGAATATGACGTAAGAGTTGTTGCTGCTGTATCGGCATTTGATTTATCATCAATAGTTTCTAATTTTGACGGCTTAGAGGTTTGGAGTCAGCATTTAGATCCTGTTGGTGTTGGAAGTTTTACAGGACATCTACAACCAGAAAATGCATATTATCATGGAGCAAAAGGGACTTTGTTAAACCATGCTGAGAAAAATATTAGTTTAGATGAAATCAAGAGAACTTTGAGTATTATCCCTGAGGGAATGGTTAGCTGTGTTTGTGCTGCAGATGTTAAACAAGCAAAGGAAATTGCAGCGCTTAACCCTACCATGATTGCTGTAGAACCTCCCGAATTAATAGGGGGAGATATTTCTGTGACAACAGCAGATCCAGATATAATTAAAAATACGGTAGATGCAGTTAAATCAGTTAATCCAAATGTGGAAGTGTTAACTGGTGCTGGAATCAAGAATGGCGATGATGTGAAAATGGCAATAAAATTGGGTACTGTTGGCGTACTACTTGCATCAGGAGTGACTAAAGCAGAAGACCCAGAACAGGTTTTACGAGATTTATGTTCTTCAGTTACTAATTAATTTTAAATTATTAAGATGTGGAAAACGGAACTTAATGTCATTAAAACACTAATTGGTATTAGTATAATTCCTACATAACGACAAAGATATGGTTCGCTTAAATCACCAAACAAATTACTAATTTTCCCAAAAGAGGCACCAAATACTCTGCTGAAAAGTACATTTAATCCCAAAAAGATTAATGATGCAATGAATGTAAATAGCCCTACTATTATTCCAAGAATGCTAGTTAATATTGGAGTAGTAACCATTTGGACATAGAACATTGGATAAATTGTCCAAGTAACCCATCCAACAAAAACACCAAGTTCCACATCTCTTGTAGTTGAATTTAATCCTCTATTTTGACGATATAATTGTGGTAATTTTGGATATACTTTTTGAACTAAAAATGTAATTTCGGGTATCTTTTTCAACCAGATTAATGAGATTCCATGCCATAAGATCCAGATTGAGAGGATTAATTCTACAATCCACCACATTCCCGGAGATAAACCAATTAATGAAAGAATTATTTGTGGAAATGCAATAATGGCAGCACCAAAACTCCCACCAATAATAGTACCAAACCATATAGAACCTGGGAAAAGAGCATTTTCATTTTCTTCTTCATCTTCAATTTTATTTTCCCTGTTAGGGAGGGCATAAAAAATACCAGGTATTCCTGCAATCAAGATCAAACCTAACAGCGATGTAATTGAATTGTAGGATCCACCCGAACCAACTTTCTCTAATTCTTCAATAATCTCATCTTTACCAGCAAAACTTGGTTTAAACCATGAAATCGTTCCTGATTTATCAATAATTATTATTGCATCTCCCGAACCAGTTGGGAATTGTGAAGCAATGTCACCTTCTCCCACGTCCATTAAAAGTGGCCATGAACCATTTACTATTGTTGAATGGTAATTTAAATCAATTAATCTAACATTATTTCCAGTTGCTAATTGAGCAATTGCAATGTTTTGTTCACTTTCCATTAGGAGTTTAAATTCGTTATATTGTTGTTGTGAATTTGGTGAACCTATTTGGTAAACTCCCAATACTAATGCGTCTTTTCCATCTAAAAGCTCACTAAGACTAACAGAATCACTTGAATGTGTTAACAAATCAAAATCTGGAATTGGTCCATTTTCCCTATAGAATGTATTACCTATGTTTTCAATTTGTGTTGCCCAAGGAATTAATGCTAATGTCATTAAAAGCATAATTACCATTACAGGCCAAGGCATAATTCCTGTTCCGCGTAATGACATTCCAATAAATCCAATTAGGCTGATAAACCATACAACACATAGAATCATTGTAGAAGAAACACCTTCACTGTCAGGGTTATCAACGCCAAAACGGTAAGAAGATTGAATGAATGTAACACTTACTCCAGACATTTTTTCAGCATCAGGGCATTTTGAAACAGATGAAGTATCCCAGTCGCTCATATCTACAGAACGAATACATGATTTTAACAAATGGTGTCCCGGATTAAGTTGAATTTTTCCAACCCAAGTTAATGCAGTTCTATTTCCTTCCACAGTGGTATTTCCATCAGGTTTATCAAAATGTTCTATAAATTGATCTAGTGTGTTTGAATCATAAACATCTTCATCAATAGGACCCCAAACAAATAAATCGAAATGGCTTAAATCGTAATCATCCATTCCCCAAGGAGAATAAGGAATAAATTTCATATGTGGTATTCTGTTATCGTCAACTTCAACTGTCAAATTTGGTTTTAATAAATCTCCTTGAATTACAATTCCAGTAGTAGTTTCTAATCCTCCCCACCAAAGTGTTGCTCTTGTAAAAGCACAAGGGTGAGATACAGCAACAGCTAACTCGAATGAATCACCTTCATTGATTAATAAATTAGTGTCAAATACTTCGGTTGAATATTTTCTAATTTCGTTATGTCTTAACACTCCTTCTGATGTTATAGTATCTTGTAAAATTCCATTGCCTCCTAATGATACATCAACATCAAAAGACGTTACAGTTCCTGTGCATAATGATGCTTGGGCAGAACTACCAGTTGTAAGACTTACAAATAAATCAACACTAATATTTGAAGAAATATTCATAGTTTCAGTAGCAGGCTTAGATGAGATTTCGAATAATAAATTAGATTCAGGACCAAAATCAATATTTCCTAAAGGTTCTGCAGAAGTCGGATAATTCCTATCCAATTTTGTTTCAAATTGAGCAGGGTCTTCTTCAGTAGGTAATTCTTGAACATAAATCATATGACGTTCTGGTAGTTTCCAACTCTCTGTACCTAATGGAATAACCTCATCCTCTTCATCGTCATTTGCAGCCAAAGATGGGTTTGGAATAATTAATACTAAAATAATCAAAAGAAGTAAGAAAAAATAAGATTTCTTCCGCCTAATGACTCCATCCATGACACCTCGAGCAGTGATTAGTTGAATAATTAGCCCTTCTAATTATTCAAAAAATGACAAAAACAATGGTAAATAATAATCCGAAACCAATTGCAGCATTATTCACTCCACCTTTTGAAATCCATCCTCTGTTTTCATAAAGAGCACCAATTAAACTGTCAAACTGGCAACCTAACCATCCTGCAATTATGGATATGCTTGACCAATATAGGCAAGTGTTTATACTAAATTCACTTGGCAGCCAAGCAAAAATTAATCCAAAAAATCCTATTAGGGAACTACCCAAAAATGCTGCTTTTTGACCCGTTGGGGAAAAACCACCATTTGTTCCAGGAGGAACAATTTCATTTGAAATTATTAATTTCACTCTTGGATCAAGAGATCCAAATTCTGATGCCCAAGTGTCAGCAGATGCAACACATACAGTTGAGATGTAAAGAGGGAGTGTTATAGTCCAATCTTGAATGATAAATGCAAAAATAGCTACTGCTCCTGGTATGCCTCCATTTGAAATTACATTTTTCCATCCTCTAGATCCATCATTTGACTCATTAACTTTTAATTTTGTTTTTCTTTCCCAACCCCATTTTGTGGCTAAATGTGCAGTGATTAGGAATGATAGTAGAATTACTAACCATGACCAATGTCCAAGGCAACCAATAATTGCGCCAAGACTTGCAGCAGCTAAAATTCCTTTAGTGTCTAGAATTTTTGTAATTGTTGAAAGTGAAATTAAAACTAAAATAATTCCAAATGTAATTTGGAGATTAGCGGAATCGTTTATTCCGCCTGGAAGTACAGCACCCGTAATCATCCGAACAGTCCAATCGATGAAGATTATCTATACCATCTTATCGGGTAATAATCTCACGTTTTCTAGTATAAATTTACCAATTAAGAGTAATCCACTAATCAATATTATTATCCATACTAAACTTGACACAGTTGATATAATAACATTCGTTGTGGTAATTTTTAAAACATAATCAACTAAAAAACTACTTCCGTTCCAAAATGAATGGCCTATAATTGCCATAATTAATCCTATTTGAAGGCTATGTGGTAATTTTGTATTAATTTCAAATGTCTCTAGGGATTCTTCTTTTTTGTAAAACAAGTCTTTATTTTCGCTCAATTCTCTAGATGTATCTTCATGTTCAATTGTAGTTTCAATGATTTTATTTGTTTTTGAATCGATTAATTGCCATTTATTATCTGTATTATTTTCTTCTAAAGAGTTTAAACCTTTTTTATTTTTCAATATAAACCATGCAAATCCAATGCCTGTTAATCCTGTCCAAAATGCATGTCCAGGTATGGAGCCAATAGCTCTAATTAAGGATGTCAGGGTGAAACTTAATGGCCCTCCAGTCCATGAAATGGCAATATACTGAAGGTTTTCTAAAATAGCAAATCCTAGACCAACAGTGAACCCTATTTCAAAACCTTTGCGTGGACTATCAATAAATTCTTTACACCACCAAATAGCACCTAATTTACATAATTCTTCGCCAATTGGTGCTACCAATGCAAGAATTATCATTTGTGAAACAGCCGAATTTAATTCAATAATTTCTGACAGATATATGTCAGCACTAGTGTTAATAATTAATGCGGGTATTGTACAAATTAATCCTGCTACTAGAGCAGATTCTGCCCGATAACCAGTAGTTGGCATATTCAAATTTCTTGCTGAATAACTCCACCAGGCAAATACAGGGATACTAAACCCGATTAACCATGCAGGAATGGCAAAAATAACCGTGATTAAAATTATTAATTCTGATGGATTATTTAGTAGTGCTATAAAAATCATTATTGAAAAAACTAACACAGAAGAGAAAATTAACCACAGATTTTTTGATGGAGGTAAATCTAATAATCCTGAATCTTTTACAAGATGATGAGAAAATTTTGTCGGAATGGGAGTAACTAATGTTTCATTATTTGGCAATATATGAGTTTTTTTGCCATTTTCATTTGGTAGTGCCAATTGGATGTGAATTAATCTTGGTCTTCTGATCCAGAAAAAAATGAATAAAAGTGGTAATGAACAAAATAATCCCAAATAAGATATAATCATTCCATCAAGTTCACCTAAATAGATTCCAAAAAAAATCATTAAAATTGAATTTGATAATAAATAGGTAACTATTACTAATCCAACAATTCTTTTTATTATTGTCCAAGGTTTACTTATTTGAGACAAAATTAATTCATTTTTAGGTAGTGTCATTTTCTCCCTAAATAATTCCTTTGCAGGATTTGGTGAGATTGTTATGGGTTTTGGAACAGAATTGCTGTTTAATACTTTTACAGCATCATTACTCTGGTCCATAAACTGTGATATGTTTATTGTTTGTAAGGATTCTTAAAATTCGCTACTCAGTTCGCCCATCAGTCGTCATTAAAACAGCAGTCGGATTAAGCGTTCATCACTGTAGCATGCTAACCAAAAAGACATAAGATTTAGTATAATCTATGTTTTTTTAAATATTTTACTTTAATATTCAATAGAAGGTTTGTAGTGCTAAGAGAGTTTCGGGTGTAACAATGGCAGTAGCAGATATCCGTTCTGATTTTATTATGACAGATCTGATACCGGTTTTATTTGGGATTATTTTATCATTTTTAATTTTCAGGTTTTGGGTACCTTTTGCATTAAGAAAAGTTCAAATTGCATTTTATACAGATGATGGTATTTATGAGGTTCATAGAATTACAGACACTTTCAAGCAATCAAGAAAATTACTTGGAGAAGATGGTGCAATTTTTGGAGTTACTCTCTACAGGATGGCAGTCACTGGTTTGATGATTTTAGCAGGTGAAATTGCTTTTCAACCAGAAGAATATTCGTTACATGTTTTAATTTTAATAATGATGTTATTAGCAATTCCAGTTTTAATTTCTCCAGTTTCTTCTTTAATAGGCCAATTTACGAGAACATTATCCTCTAGAAAAGCGGATTTAATTGATTATAAGAGGAATAGAAGAGTCCTAATTGTAGTAGTTACAGTGATGCTATTTGCACTTTCTTTAGGCTTTTGGGTGTATTTGACCAGAACATTAGGGATGTCTCCCGAAGAAGGTAGAGCATGGACATTAGTTTTGTTTTTATTCCCTTCAGTATTAGTTTATGGAAGAGTGATGGGTTCCTCATGGAATGGTTTAGTTCAACAGAAATGGAAAAGAGCAAAGGGCCAAGCATCTGCTTTAAATCCACACCCACCTAGATTTTTTGCAAGACTTCTAGCATTGTTTATTTTGGTAAATATTGTTTTGATGCCAATTACTGCATTAAATGGCTTTTCATCTTATCTTTATGATTGGTATTTGTATCAATTTGCTCCTGATGATTTATTCTCTCATTCTGAACAAGCATTATTAGTTTATCCTGAAATTAGCACAATGTCATTATCTCAAAAAGGTGGATTGATTGGCTATCTTTCAATTGAATTATTTTCTCAAGTACCAGACGTATTTGTTGCTAAATTTTTATCACAATTAACTGTACTATTCTTAATATTAAATGTTACATTAATTGGTTTGGCTTTTGTTTATGAAATGGTAAGGATGCAATTCATTGGCCTTGGTACAATTGGTGGATTCGGGGGTGTTGTAATTGCAGATGGCCGAGCATTAAGGGCTGAATCCTCACATAGAGGTTTATTAGTTTCATTTTGTTTTTCAGCATTTACAGGTTATACTGTTTTAATGTTAGTAATGGCTATTTTTGGTAGATTCCCAGGAGTTTTACCTGATGCGCAAATGTGTTCAACAAATTTAGGTGCAATTGTGGGAGATTTTTCTCCAGAGTATAGAGGTACGTCCCTTCATGCAGAAGCTTGTGGTGTTTTAGATCCTCTTGTAGTTGAACAA
The DNA here is from genome assembly GCA_002692465.1 of Methanobacteriota archaeon. Lineage (GTDB taxonomy): Archaea > Thermoplasmatota > Poseidoniia > Poseidoniales > Poseidoniaceae > MGIIa-I. The sequence continues at coordinate 11,835 of NZKH01000034.1, forward strand.
CTGACTTTTGCTATAAATGCTGCAGGGCAGGCTCTTTTCATACCTTTTTGGTTTATTTCACTACCTAAATGGTTTAAGATGAAAAGAGCAAATTTCGATTTATCTGCAATTGAAGATCGTGGTGGGCCTATAATAATTGAAGACAAAAAAGAAATGGCAAAATTACTTTCTAGAACCAAACCTGGAGAAGACGCTTTATCATTGTTAAAAACAGATCGGTTAAGTGATTTGGTTTCCGTATTGAATAGATTAGATCGTAGTGATGCTTCAAGAGATAGGGAATTACATGCAAGAACAGAGATGCTTTTTGCAGCAAGCCGTGGTGATTGGCAAAGGGCTGAAGATTATGCGGTTAATCTTCTGGCTCAAAAAGAAGGTGAGGATTTAATGTGCCGTAAATTATTAGCTGCTGCTGCTTTAGCTAATAGGGACTTATTAGAAGCAAAAATAAGATTAGAAGACCTTCCTGTTGACGAATCAGAATCTGATCAACTAAGGTGGGTAGCCTCATTATTTGCACTAAAAGGAAAATTACGTAAATTTGAGGTTGATGAAATGTTACAATTAACTCCTGGAGGGCGTAGATTAGAAGATTTGGTCTCACGTTTCCCTATGTTGATGGCTTGGCCGTCTAAAAAACCAAGAATTGATAATGCAGTTGATAGAAGAGGATTGCTTGGAGATGTTGCTAGATTACGTTTGAGTGGTAGGAGTGAAGATGCATTAGCTAAAATTAGAGAAGTACAAACAATGATGCCAGATATGTTGGGGGCAAGATGGTTTGTTGCTGAAGCACTATGTCTCATAGATATGGGTGAAGTAGACCAAGCAATGAGAATACATTATGAATTAAGCAAATCAGAATCAGAAGACCCTTATGTTGCAGGACTTTGTGAAGTTTTGAGAACATTGGGGCAGGAAGCGCCTCATCTTATAGATAGGCGGATGGATGGTTTAATTGAGGTGACTGTAGCAACCGATTCTAAGAAAATGAGTAGATTAGAATGGTCTAGGATTGTAAATAATATGCCTACAAATGCAGTGGCGGCTTTAAAGTTAGGTCGTAAAGGAGAAGATGAAGCATTGGCCTCAAACGCATGGGTTACAATGGGTCCTGCAATTAAGAAAAATATGTGGCCAGTTGTCAGGGGAGCATTTGCTGTTTCAAATGCAATGTTTATCTGTATGATTTTGGCTGGCGCTTTAGTAATTTATATGGAAGGAGCATTGGGAGTCCCTCTAGTTATTGGTGCTATTGGATTATGGGCAAGAGCAGGAAATAAGCGTCAAGTAGTGAGGCATAGAGATATGCCATTGTGTAGAGATTATTCTTCACGTTTAAGGACTAAAAGAGCCATGGTGAAATATAATGAATTACCTGTCGGCACACATTTAATGTTAAGTGGAATTATAGTTCCTATTGGAGATGTGCCTATTGATTTAGGCTATCCTTTATGGGTCGATCCTTTGGTGGGTAAAAGAGATAAGTGGTTGCCGGGACTAAATTTAGGTAGGGGCTCTGCCAAAAAAAGAAAGAAAAAACTTGAAGAACATTTGGATGGCGAATCAAGTGGAATAGAAGGTAGGGGTCAGGTGTCTAAATCTACCTTACTTTCAATGATTGATAAGAAAAACGTTCAGAAAAGGCAAAAGTATGACGGGATTAAAAATCTATCTTCAAGTATAATCCAAGCAAAAGAGGATGGTATGGTTTTTGAATCTAAAGAAAATGATGATAGGAGAATTGGAGGCCCTAGAAGGCCTTCATCTAGAGGCCCATCAAGAAAACGAAATCCACCTCCTGGATTCGTTAAAAAATCACAATTTGGAGATAATGATTCTGTATTTTATTGATTATTCTTCTTCAATGATAAAGTCCTCAAGTTTGGCAGAAAATACGTGGTCTAAGATTTCTGCTTCATCTTTTGTTATTATTCCATCGTCTAGAACTGCTAAAACTTCTTCTTGTTCTTCATTTGATAATTTTAAAATTTTACACGCTTTTGCAATCATTTTCATTTCAACATCGTTTGGATATACTCTGTTGTTTTTTGCTGCACTATCAAATGCAGCTCTTGCAGCTATCAATATTGCTTGATCTTCATTAATACCTAGGTCTGAGCACATTAGAGAAATAGTTCCAGTTTCAGCTTTATCCATTTTCCCATCATTGTATGCATCAGCATATAATTCTCTTAAACTTCGTACTTTTTCTTGCATTAAAATAGCGATAGGTCTGGTTGGTTCAATATTTTCAAGAATTATTTTTACAATTACCGTGATTGGAGCAGAAAGTATCATTCCGATAGGGCCCCATACAAACCCTCCATATGCAAATGTAAGCAATAATAAAACTGGACTAACATCTAATTGATTACCAGTCCATTTTGTTTCAATTACTGCACCCCAGAGTTGTTGATTGAAAATTATTACAACTAACACAACCGTACCAGCCACCCATTGTCCGCCTAAATCCTCCCATGAAAGTAAGCCAAACAGTGGGTCTTGAATTGCAAGATAACCTAAAACTATAGCAGGCATTGACGCAATAATGGAACCAATATATGGAACATAATTGAATAAAAATGCTAAAATCCCCCATACAAACCAAAGTGGCACTCCTAATAACAAACAAATTAGACTTGTACAAACTCCTGTTCCTATACTTACATTTGTTTTAGTCATCAAGTAAGCATTCACACTTGCTTCAATTTTTCTAGTTACTTCCGATATGCTCTTTGCTTTATTTCCAGGAAATGCTCTAGCGATTCTACCTTCTAGATATGGCATTTC
>NZKH01000035.1 GCA_002692465.1 Methanobacteriota archaeon
ATTGTTTAATTAGGTGTGAATATTCCTATGTTCAAGGCAGTAAATAGGAAACGGCATGTAGTTGCCATCCTACTTGTAATGTTGCTTTTACCAGGATGTTTTGGAGGACTCAATTCAAGTATTGATAATTCTTCAAATGATATCACTACTCCCAAATGGGAAATTGGTGATTGGTGGATGTATACATTTACAACTCCTGAATTTGGAGATGTTACTACAAGGCTTGTAGTTACTGAGGATGATGCTTCTGAAAACACGTCATACATGTTAGGAATTACAAATCAGTTAGAAGCGCATAGACATGCATTATTGAATTTCAATCCATTTTTAGGAAGAATAACACATACAAATCTATCTGTGTATGAAAGGGGAATTCCTCAACCCGTATTCAGTTTCCCCTTGGAAGAAGGGAAAACTTGGTCATTTGATTTATTTGGATTTATAGGTTGGAATGCTCAAGTTTTGATGGTGAATAATGATATTGTTTATATTTCTGCAAATCATGATGATGGAGGATCGATTGAATATTCATTTGATTCAAGTATTGGATTTATTTTAAATCTAGTTTGGATAGATTCAACAGATTTAACAAAATTAGAAATGATGTGGTCTGGACAAAAAGGAAACAATTACGAAGGAGATGCATTTTTTGTTAGAGCATGGGATTTGAGTGACGAAATTTATGAAGGTAATGATGGAGAGGTTTATGATTCTACGTTTTTGAACGATGGTCACCCAAGTGATGGTGATTTTGACCATTTGTATATTTATTTAGATGTAGAAATAACCAGTGGTGCTTCATCTCATGGAACATTTACAATTAAGGATCACACAGGAAATAGTCCCAAGGTAGAAACTTGGAATGCAGGAACTTCTGAAAAAGGCTCAATTTCTGTAATACCATCTCAATCAGGAGAATATTCACTAACAGTAACTTGTACAGGTGATGATTCAAAAATACATGTTATTGTTGTTGGTGGCTTAGAAAGAACTTGGGAATTTTAGGTGGATGGATGCAACAAACTTTGGTAATGTTGCATGGACTTACAGGGTCTCAGAGTTTAATGCTTCCATTTGCTTCAAAAATATGTCCAGATGGTTGTGAATTATTTGTTCCTGATGCACCTTTTAAACATGAAAAAAGAGGTTTTTGTTGGTGGAACTATAAATCTGATACCAAAGTCAAACCTCAGAAAATCAAAATCACTGAAAAATTACTTGTTGAAATTCAAAAATCTATTGATTATTTAGTCGAAAATATTCCTAAAGAGGGGAAAGTAATACTCGGGGGTTTCAGTCAAGGTGCTGTAATGGCTCAGATTATGCTTTTAAGCTCAATTTCAAAAAGAATATCTGGTTTAGTTTTGTTAGGAACTAGATCAATTGAAGAAAGACGTTTAAGGGATGCTCTCAAATCATTAAAACCAATTCCAGTTTTGTGGATGCATGGGTTGAAAGATGAAATTATTGATTTCGATGATTCAATTGATTTGGCAAATATAATTGAAGATGAAGGTTGGGATGTCACAAAAATCATTCATGAAAAAGGACATGTAATTCCTTTAGGTGAACATAAAAAAATAATAGATTTCGTTAATGAGATATTTTTAGACAATACCTGAATCTTGTAAATTATCAAAACCTCCTATGAAGTTAATTTGATTCATCCTTAAATCAAATATTACAGGTACAGTTCTATGCCCGGTTTCTAAAATAATTTCTTTTCTTTTTTCCATGTTGTTACTTAAATCAATAATTGTGTAGGTGAATCCGTGACTTTCTAAGTATCTTTCTGCAGCAACACAATATGGGCAAAAATCAGCAGAATAAATCAAAAAATCTGTTTCGAGGTCTTTTGCATCTCTAGAGATTATATCCATTTTAACACCTATGATATTTCAATTAAAACTCCATTATCTTCAGTTAACCAATCTATTATCATCCAACCTGCAAGTTCACATTCCTTTTTCACTTCTTCAATATTTCCTTCATTAGACAACAAAGCAACAGCACCACCGCCACCTGCCCCCATTACCTTCCATGCACTGATTTTATTTGTATTCATCATATTTTCACAAGTATCTCTTACTGGATCATTTATTGATCTTGACAATTCATCAGTTGTTTTGGTAACTTCATTAAGGATATTAATTATGGAATTTCTTTCATCTTTTTCTAGGGCTTTTGCCATATCATCTGCTAATGATTTTAATTTGTGAATGGCATTCAAGATTTGAGAATCATCTTGTTTGAATTTTTCCCAGATTGGGGCATGAACTTCTCCCGATTTATGAGCAATTTTACTGTGTGCTATAATGAGGTGTTCTTCAAGCCATTTTATTGCTGAGTTCATGGGTTTAAATGGAATTATTTCTACAGATTCATTATTGAACTTTAGATATTGAATTCCCCCAAATGCACTTGCCCATTGATCTTGTCGTCCAACAGGACCTCCAAGTAGAACCTCAAACTTGTGAGCAAGCTCAGCAGATTCAACTGGAGAAAATTTGTTATGGTTAATACATGAAAGTAAAGCTACGTTAATAGCACTTGAAGTGCCCAATCCAGTTCCAACAGGAACTTCACAACTATAGTTCATGTTTAGGTAACCATCATCGTTAATTTCTAATTCAGCATGCGCTCTTTTGTTAATTGCAATATTTACTACAGCCCCAGGAAAATTTGTTGTATAATCTCTAATGTCGCTCCAACCCCCTGCTAAATCAATTCTAATTGGTGCACTAGCTCTAATTTTAACCATATATTCACCTACTCTTCAAGATAATTTTTAATCGAGGGATTTTGCGGATTTAAAGTATTAGTAAATCCAAAATCTAAAGGAATCCCACTAACAGTTCCAACTAATCCAGTTAATAGTAAATGATTTCCTAAGGGTCTTTCATTTCTAGTAGGGATTAATTTCTTTTTATGTATATTTTTCATGTTTCTCTTTGGGAAATCTATGTTTGCTTCTCTCATAGATCTATTTGCCACCCATATGTTGGCTAACATTGATTGAGCCACTCCTGAAATGTCAATATTATTTGATAAAATCGGCTGAACTGTATAGGTATTAATCCATTTTTCATTCCATTCCTTTGAATCAATATTGTTTTTAATGCTTGGCCAATCTACTGATTCATTTTGTTCAAAGCTCCATTCCTTAGTAGTTAATCCCGAATCCATGAAGAGTTCGAGAGCGGCTTTAACCATTGGATGTCTTGGCTCATGCATGTATACTTTTTCAAGGGTTTCTTGAGCAGAAAATTGTAATCCACAATCAATTTCAAGTAATGATTTTGCTACTAAACCAGATGGCCATAAATCGTCTTGAAAATTTTCTTCCATCCACATTTCAAGCATATCTAGGGCATCTTCACTTCTATTTTCTATCCTTAGTAATGCAATATCTCTCAATAATATTTTACGTGAAACAGGTGTGTTGGTTTTTGGACCTATTATGTTAGGTTCTGGTGTTTTATTTTTATACCATTTTAGTAAATCTAAATTCCCTTTGATTGCACTACTAACTTGAATGTGATGAATATTTTCCATGTTAAATTTTATTTCATTTGGTGAAAGCAATGAGCCAATCCAATTTAGGATTAATCGTTCTTGAGATTGTTCTGGTACAGCATTTAGATGGTGCTTTGCTTCTTTATAATCTCGAGTTGCTAAGTTCGCTGCTATTAGTGCTAACCTTGCAAAATCATCTTCACCCCCTTCTAAAGCAAGTAATTTGTCAGACAAAGTTTCGGTTAAATCCCAATGACCTGCAATCATAGACAAGGTAATTTCTGATCTAAGTTTTGCAGTGATTGTTTGCTCCTCTTTATTTTCAATCATTTCATCATATTTTTGAAATGCTTTTGTAATTCGTTCTTTTCTGATTAAATCAATTACATTTACATCTTGAACACGAATTTTTCTTTTTAGAGTTTCAAGTTCGGAGCGTTTTGATAAATCTACAGCATCAAAATTCATAGCGTTTAACTTTTTTATTTTTCCAATTGATATTAGCCAAACTAACAAGAAGATAACTTGACCAGCAGAGGCCATCATCCAAGTTAATTCTTCAAGCATATTTTTTGTTGCTATTGAACATACATTTGATTCTAAGTAACCACAAGCCTCATTTTGAGGTAAAAATGTAGAATCCCAAAAGGTCATCATTGCTAGTGCAAGTAAAAACATAGATTGCCCAGCAAAACCACTGAAACAAAAACTGAGTATGTCTGCTTGTTGTGCCCTTTCTGTACGAATTAATTTGTTGTCTGCTAATTTGATTCCTGCTCTTCCTGATATGTGGGTTACAGCTAGAAACATAGTTCTTGCAACTTCGAAAACGAAAGCGATACCCACTACGGCGATATTTAAAATTAAAAACAATAAAACCGCACTAACTAGCGGTTTTCTAATCATATCGATTTCTATTTTGCTGAATAATTCAATTGCATAAAATCCTAACAAACCACCTTCTTCCATGATTGTGTCTTGTTTGGCAATATCTCCAAAACGAAATACGCTTTCACTATGTACAAATTGTTCTGGAATTAAGAATGTAGCTAAAAGAGATAAGAGTGTATTTAATGCAGTTATAGGCATTGTAATTGCAGTAATAAAAACAATTGTAGAGAGTATTCTACCTTTCTTTGAAGGTGTTTCTGGGTTAATTTCTGTAGGTTTACCTCTTGCATGTAATAATTTATTTTTGACTAGTAAATTCCATGAGGATCCAAGAACTCTTCCATATGCAATAATTGCAGGTAAAAATGCAAAAAATATTGTTGAAGAATTCAATCTATTACTATTGTCTGTGATGAAATATTCTCTCATGATTATTCTAAACATTAGTGTTAGTCCAACCCAAATGACTGATAAAAGTGCCATTTTGATGATTCTTTTGGAAATACCCTTTAATTCTAAATCCGCTCTCCTATTTCTCAATTTAAATTTTAATTGAGCATCTAAGGATGATAAAATTGAAATTAAAGCAGGAATTGAAATCAAGGTAATTGCTACAAATAATACCCATTGATTTAATTCGTAAATTCCTTGCGTATATGAGATTAGAAATTCCATTAATAAAATGGCGATACCTGTTAATGACCAAAGGTAACTCTGTATGCCAAATCGTACTCTCGTATCTTGTAATAATTCTCTTGCATCAGCGGTATTTTTAGTTAAAATGTGGATTTCATATACATTTTCTTCTCTTTCAAATGCAACTCTTAATCCTCTTAAACCATGAGGGATTACAAATCTCCAAAGAAAGATTACAATTCCTAAACTAGCAATAATAGGGACAAAATCATCAATAGTAACAGTAGATACTAGCGAAAACATGTTCTCCCCGGTTACATTGAAGAGTTAACCCTTCATAGAATATACCGTAAAATTGCTATTGCACCGCCCATGCTTTTTAATTGAGAACCTAGGTCATGATCTGAGCTACATTGAACTAATTTACCCCCAAAGAGTTCTAGTTTTTTACACCATTCAGACCAATTAATATCGTTGATTTTTTCATCATCATCTCTTAATAATTCAACAGAGATTAGTAATGTTTCAATTGCTCCTTCTTCCATTGCTTTGTTTAATTCATACTCACCATAAGCAACAGCTCCTTGTTTTGCAATTCTAGTAAATGCCTCTTCTAATAATTCAATTTCTTTTATGAGGGAGTGATCTTTTAATAAATCTAAATCTAATCCTTCTTTTAATATTTCATTTGCAGATGCCCGACCACCCATACTGGTTGCGATGTTACGTATTGTTCTACCAGACTCTATTTTGTTAAACATATTTTGTAATTTGTCTCTTGCCATACCTGGTCCACAAATTACTAATGGAGTATCTTTGTTTAGTTGTAAATTGATGTCGGTTGCTACCTTTTCCATGAAATTGTTGTTGATTTCATTAGATGCTTTTGCATTTCCAGAATATTTCCCTCCGCCTCTCATGGAGAATGCTGCGACATCTTTCATACCATGCATAGTGACTAAGAAGAGTAATATTTCATCCATCTC
>NZKH01000036.1 GCA_002692465.1 Methanobacteriota archaeon
ATGATGGAAGTGAATGGGGTGTATGGTTACCAACAATTGCTGGATTTTCAAGTAATCCTACTATTACATTAGGAAATGATGTAAAAGAAGGTGACTTAATTTTAGAATTACCCGTAATTACAGTTTATCCTGTAACATTTACTGTTGTAGATGACGGGAATAATTACCAAGATGTAGAAATTAAGGGAGACTTACCTCCAGATTATGATTGGAATCTTCGAAATATGAATGCAGATGGAAATACATGGACTTATACCATTTCATTACAATCTGGCACATATCAATGGGGTGCAATTGAAAATGATGGTACAGAATGGGGAATATGGTTACCAGAACTAGCTGGTTTTTCCTCTAATCCAAGTGTAACTATTGGCAATGATGGTGCTATTTCTGGCGACTTAACATTTACAGTTCCTAACCAAAATGATGGTAACTATTACACAATGAATGAAGGGGCTTCAAGTGATGTTGAATTCCAATTTGCTGCTGATTGTGTAATTGTCGAAAGTGGTTCTGATTCTACTTCTTGGGAAGCAAATGAAATCATTACTATCTATGAAGGTGGAAGTCAAATTTGCAGTAGTTGGAATAATTGTGAAGTTGAAGTTAGCGTATACTATCAAGGCAAATTAATTGCTGGAGATAGAGGACTAACACAATTATACTGATTAAGACCAAATATCATCATCGTCAGATTCGTTCTGACGTACTCGAATAAATGCAACTAAAATTAGTAGTACAACTATTAAGATACCAATTTGGATTATTGTTGAGGAGAAATCAGAAGATTTTTCCATATTTGTAGATGTTTCATTAGCATTATTTTCGTTTTGTTGATCATCTTCAACATCAAGAATTCCAAGGCTTACAACAAATTCCAAAATACTAGAGTTGCTATTATCTGAAGCGTCTGCACTAATTACTTCCAAAGTCCAATCTCCATCTGAAAGTGGTTCAGTAATAAATTCATGATTTTTCTTAGTTGCAAAATTATATTCAAAAATCACCTCATCATTTAATTTAATCAATTCTGTAGATTTTTCAGAAGTATACCATGAGATTCTTACTCTTCCATCTTCATAAATTTCAACTTCTAAATTAAGAAGTTCTGGAGCTGTTTCGTCAACTATTGCTGAAGTTGAAATTCTAATATTTTCTGAAGTTAAATCTTCAACTGATACTTGACAATCATATTCAGTATCTGGTAATAAATTCGTTATTGTGCTTGTGTGTGTAAGTCCTGTTCCTTCCCACGATTGTGATATTGTATTTGCAGAATTATTCGCCTCAACACAATCTATTGTCCCTGAACCATTTCTAGTTGTGGACCATTCGAATAAAGCAGAATTATCTGTACTACTTACAAATTTAAATCCATATATTTGTTGAGCTAGTTCTGGCATTTCAAATCCAGTTAACTGAGCAAAAATATGCCCCTCTACATCATAAGAAGACAACATTTCTTGTTGGCCATCTCCTTCCAATATAATATCAATAATATTTGGATCATAATCAATTCCATCATCCTCTGCAGGGTCGGATCCTCCACCTAATGTCCAAGTTGATGGAGTTAAATCGACATCACGCCATTTTCCTGTACCAAAACCATCTTGACTACCAATTACTACAACATACCTGTAATTTTGAACATCTTCGCCAATTACACCTTTACTAATTGTAAAAGTAATGGTATTCGTATTTACATCACCCTTTACTTCAATTCCTCTTGCTGAGGTACTACCTGTATCGGCCTGTACTCCCATGACAGCTCCTGGCTCTCCAGTACCACTAATTGCCACTTCCCAAGCCCAATCGGGATGTATTTCCGCATTTGCTCCAATCAACATTTCGGTTTTCCCATAAGTTGTTTCACCTTGGTCAACATAAATTTGCACTATTTGATGACTAAACCCATTGCTTAAACCCCAAATATCAGTCATTTCACCCATTTCAAGAATAAATTGAGCATTCCAAGCACTTTGACGTACCGTAAGTTTTGTTGCATCCCATAAACCTCCTCCATTAGGAGTTTCAAAATCACTGGCAAGGGGATAAACATAATCTCCATCTCCAGTTTCATCACCTATAGCATCATCCAATTCTAGTAACGTAACCCATTCTTCTAAATCTGGTAAAATTAATTCTGAAGGTGCTGGAGGTGCCATTTCCATTTCTATTCCATTTCCATATGTCAAATCAGAAGCCCATGAAGATACTACTTTGACTCTTGTAGAATATCTAGGTGATAAACCGATTTCAGACCATGGAATTTTAAATTCGTATATATCTTGAACTGCACAACCACCTAATGTGGAACTTTTTGTTTGCACCCATTGTTCTTTATCTCCTGATTTACCTTTTGCAGTAAATAAAATCCATTTAGCACTACCATCATCTCGTAGATTATTAAAATCAAAAGCAACCATATACTTTGCAGGGAAACCTAAAATTTGATTGCCGTAATAAGTTCTAAAATTAGTCTCAACTTCATTAAAATTTATTGCGTTAGGTTGCATAAAATAAATTGCTAAATCAGGCAAATCATTAGCAGAATCACGAGGGTTTTCATTAAAGTCGGTTGGAGTATCTGCATCAACTCTCAAAAATACATTACTAGAATCGTAACCAATGTAAAATTCATCGATATCAAAATCATCCCCATCTACTGGAGCTTCATATTTTGCTGCACCATCCCATTCTCCTGGTAATGCAAGACCATCAATCATAGGTTCAATTATACCTCCATAAGGCACTTCTGGTGTTGCAGCACCAGTCCAAAGATCCTGTAAATAAGGAGGTAATTCCAAATTAATAGAACGATAAATGTTTGAAAGATGGACTTTGAATAATACATCCCAATTCTCATCGTATCCACTGTCTTGATCAAGCCCATACCACCAATACCAATCACTTCCTTCAGCAATGTATAGTGATTCCCAAGCATTATCTAAACCTGGATGATTAGGAAAATCTTCTTCAAAATCGACTAAAGAATTTCTTGCTTCAACAAGCCTTTGCCATGCTAAACTTTCTTCTGCTTCTCCAGCCCAAGTCCTAAGAGTTCCATCAATCCATGAACCCGTGCCTATTGTTTGAATTTCGGGTAAAGTCGTATTTTTCTCTAAAAATTCTGATGGTGTTGTTGTAACTATTGTTGGATGTGCGGCCAATCTGGAATACCACTCTTGCATGAATGGACGAGCATTGTCTGCATGTTGAAATTCTGACATAAACATCCAGTTTTCACCATCTAAAGCAACTGTTAGTAAATGCTCAGATGGGTCTTCCCCAGCATCAATTAATTGTTGCCTTACATTATCAAGATAAGAAATAAAATCAGAAACTGCAGCTTGTGGCGTCATCTTTCCATATTGGAATGCAATTCTATCTGAGATGACTCTATCACGAAAAATAACTGCTACTTCTCCACCATCAACTCCAGTAGATATCCAAGGAGTCGCTAAGTTAGTAATATCCTCTACATCAATATAATCTCCATTAGAATCTGTTGATTGTTTTAACAATTCTTCATCAGTTACCATCCATTCAATACCTACATCTGAAACTGGTTGAACCATATCAGGAGAAACTGCCTGTTCACTAGGCCACATTCCTGTCGGCCTAAATCCTAATTCTTGTTCAAAGAAATCCATGCCCGTAACTAAGTGTTGTTGAACATCTGTTGGCCATGCTTCTTTGTTTACTCTAATTCCATCTTCCATTGTCCATCCGTCCATCATAAGTAGAGGCATAATCGGATGATAGTAAGGAGTTGTTGTCAATTCAATTTGACCTTTGGCAGCTAATTCACTATACATAGGCAATACATTAGCCATGTGTTGATGTTGTGTATCAATAACATACATCAAATCACTATGAGTATATTGTCCATTCTGCATAAACAAATCAATTAATCCTTGATCTAAATGACTAGAATTATAATCTCCTTGAACATAATCTGGGGAAAATTGATACAAATACCATAATACTTGTAAGTCAAGAAATTCCTGTGGTGAGAGTAATTCATCGTCCATAATTGTATTAGGTTTCAAATTATGTAATGTCTTGTCATATAATTCAGAATATCTAGAACTAGATGGGTATAACCAAGATTGAATATGATCTGTCTCTGAAACATTGTAAATCCAACCACTATTCCAAAATGATTGGAATTGCATTGTATGCAATTCTAATTCTGTTGCATTGGGATAACCTCCTTCAGGCCATGGCCTCTTAGCAATATCTGTATGCACATCGAGCGTTTCATTAAGATTGTAATCTACTAATTGCTCAATGAATGAAGGAACTAAATTGTAAGTTACTTTGGTTCCTGTATCTGCTAAAATTCCTGGTGAATCAACATATTCTGTCATTGAATGGACACGTACCCAAGGCATTTCGTATGTGTTTGTTAATTTGTTTTTGTAATATGGTTGATGCTGATGAAACACAATTGCAAGATTTAATGCATCATCGACTTTTTCTATTTCACCTGTTTCAATTATTGGTAAAGAAGATGGTATTGTGGGCTCATTTACATCATCAACATACCAAACATGTGTGAACGTTTCTGCACCATTAGAGGAGCTCGGGTTTTCTATTGGGAATGAGGCCCAAACATTCCCTTCATCCTGCCATTGAGAATACACCATAAATTGAAATGATGTTGGAGTTCCTATCGATGACCAAGGAATTGAAATTTCTGTTACTTTATTATCAGCCCATCCAGTATATGCTTCGATTACAGTAGTTTGATCTTCCCAAGAGGTTCCATCGAATGTAATCATTCTGTTATAATTTGAATCTTCTAAAACAAATCCATAATCAGCGGCAAAGGGAAGTGTGTGTGCAAAATTCCAATCTTTACTCAATACAGAACCGCCTAATGAGGTATTAAAATAAATGAATAAATCAGCACCTTCTACATTTGATCCCCAATCTGTACCGTTCCATGAAAAATATAAATTTTCAGAATCCCACGTAACTGAAAACTCTACACCGTTAGAATTTGTTTGTAATAATGTGTCTTCAGACCATTCAGAAAGATCACCATCAATTTCAATAGTTTCAGGGGTTGAAGCAAAAGCAATTCCTAGGAATGCTTGGAAGAAAATTAAACACACCAACAATATAGCCTTACTACGCATCTGTATGGGCCTTAAGTGATACCTTCAAAGGCTTTGTTCTATGTCGCCTAAATATGGGAAAAAAGAAAGGTGTTTTATGTCACCTTACTTCACTTCCAAATCAAAATTTAGAAGACGCCAAAAAATTCATTGCAATACTCTCTGAAAATAATATTAATGCTTGGCAAATGTTACCAATTACTCCACCAGACAATCATAATTCTCCCTATGCTTCTTCATCAGCTTTTGCTGGGTGGGATGAATTGATTACAAGCAACAATCAGGTTTCAGCAAAAGAGGACTCTTATTGGATAGATGATTGGGCATTATTTTGTTCAATAAAATCACATTTCAATGATATCCCTTGGACTAAATGGCCAATTGAGCTGAGGGATAGGCACCCTGATGCCTTAGCCGAATGGAGAGGAAAAGCAGAATATAAATCTAAAATTTTAAACCAAAATAAATTTCAAGCAGGGTGGGATGAACTTCATAATTTTGCAAATAAAAAAAATGTATCATTAATTGGAGATGTCCCTATTTTTGTTGCACATGATTCTGCAGATGTTTGGGCGCACAGACATCTTTTCCAACTTGAAGATGATGGGAATCCTAGTTTAGTTTCAGGAGTTCCCCCTGATTATTTTAGTGAAGATGGTCAAAAATGGGGAACTGTACTTTATCAATGGGATGCGCATGAAAATGAAAATTACAAATGGTGGAAAGAGCGTATTTCCAGAATGCTAAATCTCTTTGACGTCATTAGAATTGATCATTTTAGAGGTTTTCACTCGGCTTGGGCAATACCAATAGAAGATGAACATGCAAGAAACGGTTTTTGGCAAGAAGGGCCTGGACAAAAAATAATTGAAGAGATTATTGAAACCGCGGGTTCTTCAAATAGAATCATTGCTGAAGATTTGGGTATAATCCCTCAAGAAGTAATTGAACTAAGAGAAAAAAACAAATTAAAAGGCATGGCGATTTTACAATTTGGGTTTGAAGGTGATTTATCAAAAAATCCCCATTTCCCTAAAAACATCAAACAGGATTTGGTAGTTTATACTGGAACACATGACAATGATACCACAAAAGGTTGGTTAGAAAATTTAGATCAAAGCTCTTTTTCAAGAATTAAAAATATTGCAGACACAGAAGAAATAAATGTTGATACAATAATTAAATTAGCATTATCTTCTAATTCTGAATTAGTAATTATTCCATTACAAGACATACTAAAATTAGATTCGGAATCAAGGATGAATACGCCAGGAACCATTGAAAATAATTGGAAATGGAAGTTTTTATGGAATAATTCACTAAACAGCCGGATGCATTGGTTTGGGACATTATGATAACCCGCTTTCATTCACCTATACTTGAATGGGAATCGTTGGTTACTTGACAGCAGAGATTGGTCTTTGGTCTGAACTTCATACATATTCTGGAGGATTGGGAGTTTTAGCAGGCGACCACGTTAAATCTGCAGCAGATGCTGAAATAGATCTTGTAGGTATTACTCTCCTGTATAGAGAAGGATATGGAAGACAGCATATTGATGAAGATGGGAATCAATCTGAAAGTTTTGCAACAATAGATCCCGCAGAGCATTTAATTGATACTGGACTTGAATTATCACTCCCTCTTGATGGCGAGAATCTTTTTTCAAAAATTTGGAAAGTGGAAATAATTGGTGAAACTGGACATTGTGTTCCTGTTTATTTTCTTGACACACATCACCCGGAAAATTCAGAATCACATCAAAAACTAGGGGCTCGTCTTTATGGTGGTGATGATTCTGTTAGAATTCGCCAAGAATATTTACTTGGCGTAGGGGGTGTAAAACTATTACATCTTTTAGAGAAAGATATTGATGGATTACATCTTAATGAGGGGCATTGTACATTTGCCCTTTTAGAAATGCTAAAAATGGGTTGGAGCCGAAATGAATTACAAAAAAGAACTCTATTTACAACTCATACCCCGGTTCCTGCTGGACATGATAGATTTGAATGGGATGAGGTAAAATCAGTCCTTGGCGATTTATTTCCCAATGATGCTAAAGAATTAGTAATACAAGCGGGGGATCCAGAAAATGGAAACAGATGTTCAATGTCACATCTTGCAGTTGCATTATCTGGAAAAATAAATGCTGTTTCAAATTTGAATGCTTGGGTCGCATCAGATATGTTTGGAGAGCACCATATAAATCCAATTACAAATGGAGTTCACCATAAAACTTGGACTTCACCTACTATGAAAGATTTATTTGACAAACAATTACCTGGGTGGAGAAGTGATCCAACTCAATTGGGTTATGCAGGTAATATTTCTGATGAAGACATTTTACAGTCAAGATCTGAAAATCGTGCTATTTTTAGAGAATTAGTTAAAGCCTCAAATGGTGTTGAATTAGATGAAAAGTGTTTAACGATTGGATTTGCAAGACGTTTTGCCACATACAAAAGGGCAAACTTAGTTTTTAGTGATTTAGAAAGACTGCGTTCTTTTGGTGCTGGAAAAATACAATTTGTTTTTTCTGGAAAAGCACACCCAAAAGATGAAGGTGGAAAACAATTAATTCGTGAAATCTACGGTAGTGCAAAAGAATTAGAAAAGGAAATCCCTGTTGTATTTCTTGAAAATTACGACATGGCAACTGGTCTTGCTATGACTAGTGGTGTTGATATTTGGTTGAATAATCCAATACGACCATTTGAAGCATCAGGAACATCTGGAATGAAAGCTGCAATGAATGGTGTACCTAACTGTTCAATTCTTGATGGTTGGTGGCCTGAAGGTTGTCAGCATGGAGTTAATGGTTGGAAAATTGGAGATTCTGAAAATGACAGGGATGATGAAAGAGATGCAAATTTTGTCTATGATGTTTTAGAAAAGGAAGTTCTTCCTGCTTGGGAAGAAGGTGGTTCAGTTTGGGCAAACATAATGCGTTCAAGTATAGTTACATCATCAAGATTTACTGGAGCGAGAATGATTTCAGAGTACAAACGCTTCTATGATGCATTTAATTTAAATGACTAAACAAATCCTCAACAATTTCTTGCTTTTTATCAACAATTAAAGAGAGATGCCAATGTACTAATTCCAAATTGTGGCATCGTTAAACTCCATCTTTTTTACGTGAAATTACAAAAAGTACTATTGAGGCCAATATTACAGATATTAGTAAAATACTTTTTACAATTACTGCTTTTGACAGGAACGTTCGTTTTTGATTATAGTCTTCACAATCAATGATTAATCCATTTTCATCTTCAATAATACAAATCTGGTTGACTTCTTCGTTGCACTCTTCCCAATCACCATTCCATATACCTCCAGCTTCTTCACATTCTTCTTGACTACTATTATCATCATTAGAGTTGTCTAATGTATTATTTTGATCTATAGTTATATTTGTCAAATTAGTTGTATTATTCTCAATATTATTATTGACATTGTCATTTATTGTATCATCTTCATAAGTACAATTTCCATCATCTTCTTCGGCATTCACATCATAGTTTGTTGCATTAATGTCTGTACAACCAATTATAATTTCAGGTTCTTCTATTATTTCGGATTCGTTTGAAGAATTATTTTCACGAATTAAAACTGAAACACTATTCGAAGGAATTGTTAGTAATCCTTCTAAAATACTAGCAGAACCAAATGCATTAGTGTAATTAGCCAAATTAAGAGATATTGAATCGTTGGATTCACCACGATTCAAGACTACTAAAGCAGATGATTTTTCAGTCGCTCTTTCGAAAACAAGAACATCTGGTGAATTGTATAATGATTCATACGTACCTCTTCTTAAAGCATCAGATTGTAATCTAAGTTGACCAAGTTTGCTAATATTCTCCTGTAATGAAAGTTCTCTTTCATTCCAATTTGTTGATTCACGGAATGAATGGCGATTATCTGGATCTGCACCACCGAATTCTCCATATTCGTCTCCATAATAAATCATAGGTGCACCTGGTGTTGTAAGTAACCATCCATATGCTTGCATTGAAGCGTGATATGGTCCATCATTACCTGGCTGACCAGGTAATCCA
>NZKH01000037.1 GCA_002692465.1 Methanobacteriota archaeon
AAAGTCATCTTCATCATCATCATCTTCATCATCATCTTTGCTTCTACGAACTCTGCGTTTCCTTCCAGATGATTTCTTTCTCTCTCTACGTTTTGGTTTAGGTGCTGCTTCACCAAATAATTCATCATCATCTTCATCATCTAATGTTTTTGATTGATTAGCATCACTTTCAGAAGATTCTAATGGATCTTGTTTTCCAGTATCCATGATTGCATCCATATCTGGTTCTGCAGAAGTTCCAATAAATTCTTTCATCCAATCTTCACCTTCTTCTTCTTCATCCGAAGATGGAGATCTTCCTGCTGTCGTTAATGTCAAAATTATCATAATGAAAGCAAAAATATTGAATGCTGCTAAAACATATGCAAACATGTATGGTGGCGAAAGAGCCTCTAATTCAATAGGTGCTGGTTCAGGCTCAGGTTCCAATGATTCGGCAAATACACATTGTAATTCACCAGTTTCAATTTGTTCACACCTATCTACAAAAAATTCTACTTGTGCAGGGTCTTCATTTCCAGCTAAATCTAATGCCTTAACTTCTAATCTATGTTCTCCAATTTCAAAATTCTTAGCAGCATAAGTTACGAAAAATGATACGCCATTTTCTTCAGAATCTTCATCAATTAATACATCTAAATTTTGCCAAGCTTCAACTACTTCACTATCCGTGTTAATATTTCTCGTGAATCTAATTTGTATAGCTCCAATTCCAACATCATCAATAGCTCCTCCACTAATCAGTAAATTGTCGCCATATCGATAACTCGAACCTGCGCTTAATGAACTAGGCGAATACAAAGTTAAAGTTGGTTCCAAACCATCGGCAGAATAATTATCTGCTTGGGTAATAGCTGAGTTTCCAAATTCATCAAAGCCATTTACTCGGATACTTAATGGGCCCGCTGGAACATTTGCAGACAATGTAAATTGGTAAGTGTATACATTTGACGTAGCGCCTGAAGGAGTCATTGCTAAACCCATTACTACATTTGCACCCTGTGAATCTACAATAGTAATTTTAGGAAGGTTTCCACCAGCTGTTTCCTCTAAAGCCGCCTGAATAGTATATGTTCCTTCTTTCATTGAACTACCTTGTAATCCAAGAACACTTATCGAAAGTGAAGGCCCAAGTGTATCTTCATTAACCAATCTTGCATTATAATTTTCTTCTAAATCAAATTGTAAATTACCATCAGTATCCATTGCTGCCACTGCGTACCAAACTTCTCTATCTAAGCCTGACTGAATCGGAATCGAAACTGTTTGCGCTGGTTCATCTTCAGATGTAAAACTAATCGGGCCATCTATTAATTCCCAAATATCTAATTCTAAAGATGATACCGAATCTTCAAAACATTCTGAATCAGTACAACGATAAATATAGTACTCTTCTCCTGTTTCTTCTATTATTTGTTGGAAATTAACTCTTACAGCCACATCCCCAACTCTCCAAACATCTATCGAATTAAGAGGTGTTTTTCTTGGTGGGCTGATATCTTCTGCAATAGGTCCAATACAATTTTGAATAAATCTGAAATCTTCATATGTTCCAGTCTCTTCATCAAATTCTCTGTCAACAAAATTTTGAAACTCTTCAAGATTATATCTTGCTTTAGTAGTTACACAATAATATGAGTCTTGGCTCCAATCTCCGTCTACTTCTACATCATGCATGCCCATACCAGCTTCAATAGAACCAACTAATGTTGGAGGGTTTGAAGAAAATGTTTCATTCGTAATTTCTGAATTAGATCTCCAAATATTGTAAATTTCACCTTCAACACCTATTTGGTCTGTCCAAGTTACTCGAGTAAGCGCATTACCAATATATTCTGCTGAAACATCTGTAGGTTCTGCAATCCAAGGGTCAAAAGTGTTTTCAAATACCATAGCACAATTTGAATCTCCTACTGTTAAATTAGTACGTCCATTTGCATCTTCAATTGTAACACAATAATAGTAATAACCAAGTGTTCCTCTATTAATTTGATTTGGGTAATAAGTTACTCCTTCCATACTAGATCCTAGCATCATTACTCCTGGCTCATAAACATCTTCTATTGGTAATCTTGATCTCCAGATAGTATAGATTTCACCAATTTCTCCCGGAGAATCGGTCCAACTAATATTTGTAATTCCATTACCTAAAGATGGTGCAGGCTCAAAGTCTGCTGAAACGCCTTCAGGAATTACAGGGTTTGAAGTATCTTCAATAACAGGTATTGATAATGTATTGGAATTTACAGTCCCATCTGGCAACTCGAATCTCAAATCTTCATAATCTAAGCCTTGACCCAAATGATTTGGTAAATAATAAGTTACCGAATAATAAACAGAACGTTGAATATTTGGAGGAACATCAAGAGCATATGTTGTACTTGAAGGTGTCAAAGTTGTAACTAAAAACAGAGAAGGGTTTGTGGGAAGAACAAAACCATTGCTACGATTAACTGGATTAGAATGCCTCCAAACTCTAATATTCAATGCATCAGCACCTGTCTCTGGCAATTCACCTGCATTTAATTGATTATAATTCACCCAAGAAAGTGTTGTAGTTTCTGATTGTGAATTAAATGTAGCAGATAATAATGAAGGAGTCCTTACAGGTTCTGTTGTTTCATTTACTGGATTGCATAATGTATTTTGTCCACAATACAAATTTGTTGTTTCTGTTCCATCGCTTTGCATTGTGATAATTGCATAATAAAATTCCCCTGAAACTTCAGGGCCTATTTGTAACTCTACAGAATGACCAGGATGGAATGAACCTGTTCCATTTTTACATAGGAAAGAATTCATACTTTGGCAAGCATTAGTTGTAAGTTCTGCAATTGGCTGCAATGATTGTAAATTTATTGGAGTGATTCTCGTTGTATGCCTATACACATAATATACAGAAGAAGATAAAGATTCTATGGCGTTAAATTCTTCTTGATCAGATAAGCCATCTCCGTCTATGTTATACCAAGATATTGTAGATTTTTCAGTGGTTGGATCATAAGATACTGAAATACCAATTGCTGGCAACTCTGTTTGATCATAATCAGTATCGTCTGGGATTATACCTCCATTATCAACTTCTACTGGTGGATCATCTGCATCATTTGGATCTGTAAAATTGAGTACTTCTTCTCCATCAGTATAGCCATCGCCATCAGAATCGGGATTTAATGGGTCTGTCATGTGATTAGTTATTTCATCACTATCATTTAACCCGTCACCATCTGTATCTAACAAGTTAGGATCTGTGTTATATTGACCGACTTCTGCACCATCAGGTAACCCATCGCCATCTGTATCTGAACTTGCAGGATTTGTATTTGTCACAAATACCTCTTCCCCATCTTCTAATGAGTCCCCATCTGTATCCATTGCTTTTGGATCTGTTAGATATGTAATTACTTCAGCTGAATCATTCAAACCGTCTCCATCTGAATCGGGATTAAGTGGATTTGTACCATTGGTAGGGTCTAATTCTTGCCAATCAAGCAAACCATCATCGTCTGTATCTGGATTTGTTGCATTAGTTCCAAATTGATTAATTTCTAAATCATCAGGGATTTGATCTCCGTCTGTGTCATTATTAGTTGGGTCTGTTCCATGCGTGTTTACTTCGTCACCATCATTTAACCCATCACCATCTGTATCTGGATTTGAAGGGTCTGTACCATTTGCAATTTCATCGCTATCTGGAAGGCCATCACCATCTTCATCTGAACCATTCATTGGCTCAAATCCAGTACTAGCATATGCACCTTGAGCCCAGGTAGCAAGTAGCATTAATACAACAATTAACAATGCTCGGAGGCGTGATGTCCCATCCATTCGTTTCCCTCTTAATTGTCTGTGTCTTTGGTTTTGGTTAAGACTGTGACGCATAAAAACCCCATTATAAGGTATGTTTGCGCGAAAATTAGTAATTTTTAGATTGCTCTTACTCATCCACTAACGAGGTGGACTTCGTATTTGTTAAGGGTTCTTGTTTATCGAGTGTTTTCAAATCTCCAATTGCTGCAAAAAATCTACTAAAAAATGTATAAATTCCACCTAATAAACTAATAAAAATTATCAAAATCATAGGATTCCAATCAATACCTAACCAATTTGGATCTGTAAATTCAAAAAATGCTTGTAAAGCCGCCAAGAAAACACCAATTAATGTTACTACAATTCTATCTGCTCTACCAAAACCACCATAATTCCTACCTAAACCTACACTTTGAGCTTGAGTTCCCATATAAGATCCGAATAATGTCGAAAGTGCTGCTGCCCATCCCCATACTGGGTTAACAACCCATGCAGAATTATGCGCAATTGCTAAAATAAATGCCACATCTACAATACGATCTATCGTGTGATCTAAATAATCACCATAACGGCTTGTTTTACCATAAGTTCTTGCTATAGTCCCATCTAATCCATCAAATACTCCTGTTAAAATGATTAAGAAAAATCCTACTAACAAATATATTGCACCATTTACATCTCTTCCACCAGAAGATAGGAAATAACAAGTCAAAAAGGCCAAAGGTAAAGTAGACCAAGTAATTAATGAAGGAGATATATTTTCCATTCTAGAAATTAATGGTTTAATCAAAATTTCCCATTTGCCCCGTAAGCCCTCTAATGCCATTATCATCCCACTCAACAATCTAGTATCAAATAGATTTGTTAAAAAAACACTAAGAATGTAATTCTGCAATCCAATCTATTTGAAGCATTTGTGTTTTTCTTTCTCCATTCAACCATTCATTTACTTCTTCCCAAATTTCAGATGTTTTCTTATCAGTGGTATCAATTTCAACTGTACTACTTTTTTCATCTAATTCACCTGCAATGGTGCTTAATAACTCACACTCAACATTCTCTACAATCTTTTCTTCACTCCAATTTCTACTTTGTAACCTAGATTCTAACACATCGGGCCTACACCTTAATAGAATTACAGAATCTACTGGTAAATTATGAGATAAGTGGCCATCTATAAACAAATTTGATTCTGGGGGCTTTCTCCATTCTTCTGTTAAAATTTCATTTAATAAATCTACATCAATTAATGATAATTCTGAGTTCAAAGATTCTTCCACGACCCCATCATAGCTTTTTGCCAAATCTAAAACTTTGATTGAATTAATGTTTCCATAATTACAAAAACTAGTTTTCCCAGAACCTGGTGTACCAGTTACTGCAATTCGTAAAGGCTGCATAAACATCCGAAAAGGTAGTAGGATATATGCTAATACACAATATCTACTAAACACAAGACCCCCTCACCTCAGATAACATGTTTGGAATGAGCAACCCAGAACAAGTGATTTCACAATTTGAAAGGTATGCTCAAGAAGGTAGATTAGAAATCGCAGAAGTTATGTCTACAGAATTAGCAGAACGGTTACTGAATGAAAAGAAAAGAGATATTCAAAATCAAAAATTTTTAGTTAAAACACTAAGGAGTAATGCTTCAATATTATTGCAAAGAGAAAAATACAAATTAAGTAAAAACGCTTCAAAAATGCTCAAAAAACAAAGAAAATTGCTTAACCAAATGGCTAAAAAGAGTAAGAATGAGGAAATGTTTGATGCAAATATCTCTACAGTAGCAAATGATGAAATTGTTTTAGCTTGTGCTGAAATAGGTTTAAAAAAATTATCTGGGGCTTTAAGATCTCTAAATAAAGCAAATAAATTGCGTCCATTAGATTCAGAAATTTGTGTTTTGATGTTAGAAGCGAGATTCACAATAAAAGGTAAATTAAATGGTTCAAAATCCTCTTGTAAAAAATTAATTTATGCGTTGGAATCCTGTGGACCTGTAATTTTGCAAAATGGCAACTTTATTTTTAATCCTGAAGGATATGTTCCTAGAAATATTACTCCTCTATTATCAAGGTTAGATTTTCTATGCAATGCTAAAAATTTGGACGAAAATTATAAACAAAAAATTACTAATTGTATTAACAACATTAATGCTCAAATTAATGCAATTAATGAAGGAGAGCAAGCTGCAAATGCAAGGTTGGCAAAAGCCATAGATTCTTTAAATCCAGTATCGGACTACTATTCTTACTAAAAGAAGTAACGAGGGATGGATTTGAACCAACGATCTCCGGGTTATGAGCCCGACGGGATATCCAGACTACCCCACCTCGTTATATTGTCCGTGAAACCCCTCATACTTGAAGATTCAAGTAAAAACAGCACTTTTGGAGAACATAAAAACGGTGCCTTTTTGGACTAGTACTGTACACAAAGTACTGAAAATCATGGTGAAATCGCAAAAATCGGTTACGGCAATACTAATTATGCTACTAATTTTTTCCGCATTTAGTGGATGTGGGGGAGAAGAAAATGAAGAATATTCTGGGCCAATAGATATCGTTTTAATTATGTCAGCAAATTCTGGGACATTGGAAATTACAAAAGGTAATGGAAATGAAACTATTGAGCAGCAAACAGTTGAAATCGAATTTGATTTGAGCAACACAACATCTGGAAGTGGAGATATTACAGGATTTACTATTGATCCAGGAGATGGATCGGACATAATTTATTCAAATGGAAGTGAAAATGGCGTCTTTAGTCATGAATATTTAGTACATGGTGTCTTTGAAGCAATTATTACAGCAATGGATTCTGAAGATAATGAGAGAAGTATTATTGAAGAAATTAGAATAGATTACATTCAAGAACATAATAATCAAAATACAAATAATCCTGATGTGGTATGGATTGACTATATTGGTCCATCTACAGATATTCCGATGTGGATTAATGTCAGTAGTACTATTGCAAATCCTGAAGATTTAGATTTACTTGTATTTACCGACGATCCCGTCACTGTAACATGGACATTGTATGATGGGCAAGACAACAAAATAAATGAAACTACAGAAACATTAGAAGGAGGCGATTCTATGGATGTTCAATCTTCTATAAATATGCCAATAACTATTGATTGGAGAGTAGAAATAACACTAAACAATGATGAAAATGTAAATGCTATTACTCTTTTTGCAGTTAGTTATGACCATTCAGAGATGTAATTCAGTTTTACTTTCACTTTCACTTTTCAGTTTACCCTCTTTAGTTAGTT
>NZKH01000038.1 GCA_002692465.1 Methanobacteriota archaeon
AAAGAATATTCGATTTTTTTTGATTATGATGTTACTTCTGAAGATTGGTTAAATCTTGAAAAAGAGGGTTTTGAGCCATTAAGACAAGTTTCAAAAAATGAAATATTAGTTTGGGCATGGAATTTTGATATTACCCTCAATAATTATGATTTTGAAATTATTAGCACAACTAATAGCCTAAATTATGACCGGTTGGAGGAAACAAAATATTCTCGATCATTAGAATATAGAATTTTATTAGAGCCACACCTACCTGCCGAGGGGGTGCTTCAGGTTATTAAAAAATTAGAAAGTTTAAATTTTAAAATCAATAACTATCCTCCGATAAAAGATGTTGGGGGGATGCCTACACCGTTCAAAGTTTCTGGATATTTACCTAATAACATTGATATTGATGGGGTTTGGAAAATCGAAAATGTTCTTGAAACATTAGCAAGAAATGATGTCGCTGCTTCAATTATTGAAGGGGGGAGCACTGACGAACATAAATTATGGGAGCGGGGGCTAAATGGCGAAGGAGTTCTTATCGCAGTTGCAGATACTGGTATTGACTTAGATCATGCTTGCTTCAGGGAAAATTCTACAACAATTGGGACGCCTGGTGAAAATCATAGAAAAATTCAGGTTTTAAATACGACTCTGGATTCTTGGGATTCTTCCAATAATTCTGATTTTGGCCATGGAACTCATATTGCTGGAAGCCTGTCTTGTAACTGGGTTAGTGGAGAACAAAAAACAGGGACCTCATTATCTTATAATTCAAAACTGATTGTCCAAGATATTGTAAGTGAAAATGGATGGGCCCCTCCTGAGACTGTAGAGATTTTATTTTTAGAAGCCGCGCAGAATGGCGCGATAATACATTCTGATTCATGGGGAGATAACGAAGTGAATTACACAGAACGATCTGGGAGATTTGATGGGTGGGGCAGAGAAGTCCCATGGAGTTTGATTTTTGTAGCACCGGGTAATTCTGGTGGACAACTAATGGAGCCCGCTAATGCTAGAAATGTAATCGCAGTGGGTTCAACAACAAAATCTGAAAATCTAGAAGTGGTTAGTTCATCAAGTGTTGGTCCGACTACTTTAGGAACTCGGGGTATATTTTTGGTTGCTCCTGGAACACAAATAATCTCAGCAAACAGTGACGGTATTGAAGATTCTTTTAATGAAGATACTGCTTCTTTATCTGGTACTTCAATGTCCACACCTATTGCAGCTTCTGGTGCTGCAATAATTCAACAAATGGTAGAGATTGGGCTATTTAATTCTAAAAAAATAAATGAATCGGGGTTTACTCCAAGTGGTCCTTTAATGAAATCATTACTCTCTTTGGCGACTACACCGGTTAGTAATGAAAATGTGCCTAATGCAGAACAAGGATGGGGTGTGCTAAATATTTCTGAACTCGTTCCAGAAAGCTTTTATGAAAATGAAAATAATTCAATAGATAATATTTGGATTTGGGATAGTTATCAGTATGATGGTGATTGGAGCGCTTTTACATCATCAAGAATTGAAGGGAGTGAAATCCCTCTTGAATCTCTAACACAAAATACATGGGATGGGGCTGATGCAAAGGGGCCTTTCTTGTCAACAGGAGATGAAATTAGATGGAATTTTACAATAAATAGAGAGGAGGATGTTAAAGCAAGGTTATCTTGGTTAGCAAAGCCTGAGCCATATTTAGTTGATGATTTGAGGCTTTCAATTTTAACTTCGGATGGACGTATGGCGTATAGCAATGATTTTGATAATGAAGGTTTTTCACGTTTATATTCTGAGGATAGATCTTCTATTTCTTCAGATAACGAAACTACAATAGGTATTAATTTGAATATTGATGATTTAGTTGGGGTTGATTGGATTCATGTCATTATTCAAGGCAATTATGTTGGTATTGGTAATTCTCCCGATACAATAGGAATTGAGGGGGATCGAGTAGGATTTGGATTAGCAATAAAAGGTGTTTCTGAAGAAACACCCCTAGATATGGAATTAGGTGGTTTTGAAGAAATTACTGTTGAAAATGTGTTGGGATATACTTATGTTGGCACAGGAGGGGCATATGAACAAATTGATTTTGAAGAATCAAAAACATTATCTTGGGATTTTAAAGAATCTCCGGGCAGCTTAAATGTGGAATTATCTGTAGAGGCTCCTCGTAATGTTTCTGTTAATCTTTCTACCAACCCATTTGGGTTTAGAACAATTTCTGGAATGAATGAAGATGCAGTATTGCCAATTTGTTCCGAAGATGATGATGTGATCTCTGCAATAAATACAAGCGCTAGAAAATGGACTGTTGAGGGTATTTGGTGGCCTCCTCTACTGGTTGATTGTAAAGGAAATAATATGGGTTTTGATTTGGACTCAAAACGATTAGATGCGCCTGAACCATTAAAGAAATGGAGAGATTGGGTTGATGAAAATAATGAAGGTGAATTTATTGCAATTAAGTCCTCTTGGGATTTGTCTAATTGGGAAACACCCTGGGTTGAAGGGGAATTGGCTCCTGAAAGGTTGATGTGTGAATTTAGATTTGATCAACAAAGTTGGGGTACTTGTGATGTGTTTGAAACTGAAATAATTGAAGTGCCCAATACTGCAACAAAATTTGAAATTAAATTATCCTGGATTGAAATTAATGGACTAAGTAGGGTCTTAATTGTAGAACATTCAATACCGCAATATCAAATAAGGGAGTTCCCACAATTAAGTATTGATTATTCTAGAGATAATGAAAATATTATTACGTTAATTGGCGAAGAAAATGTCAATGTCCCTATTGTTTTATTTAGCAGTTCTAGAGACCGAGCATTTTTTAATATTGTAGATGAAAAATGGGATTTGAAAAACCTCTCTATCTCTTGTGATGGAGAAGATTTCTTCATCATGGGTATTGATTCTGCCGGATTTGTTGATTTTAATATTGGAAAAAATGCGGGTATTTTTAATGAAAATGGTTTACTAATTTCTGGATTAATTCTTGGTTCAGAAATTTCTGAAAAGAGTCAAGAAAAATCATACGTATATTGGGACGGGTTGCTTGATAATCAAGGAGGGGTATTTTTATGGTTAGAAAATTCTGAAGATAGTCATGATGTCGCCTTACAATTAAAGAGTTTTGATTTACTAGAATTATATGGATCATGTGAAGAAAATAGTCAAAAAGGTGTTGATTCTATGCTAAATGGGGTGTTTTGGATGTGGGCCATACTAACTACAATAATGTTAGTTTCTGGGTTATTGGCTTGGAAAAAACAGCGCGATTTAAATCAAAACGGAGAAGATGAGGAATCTTAACCTTCAAGGATAAGAAGTGTTTCGCTCCCTTCAACCGAGTGGGAGATTAGCATGAGCGATAGATTATACATAGGCATTGATTTGGGTACGTTCCAATCAACAATTGCTACGAGTAAAGGCGACATTCATACAATAGAAACTGTAGTAGGGACACCAAAAGACCCTGTAGCCAGAAATATGTTAGGAAGAGATACTTTATTTGGAGAAGACGCATTAAAAAACAGATTGGCTTGTAATATTTACAGGCCATTAGAGGCGGGGGTTGCACAAGATGATGCTGACCACCTAAACGCTGCAAAAGATTTCGTAACGCATCTAATTGATACTGCTGGTTGTGATGAATATGATGAGGTATTTGGTGTAATTTGTTCACCTAGCCATATTTCTTTTACAGATAAAACAAATCTAGTTAGTATTTTAAGGGGAAAGTTGACTGCTATAATGGTTGTTTCTGAGCCGTTTGCTGTTGCATTTGCCATTCAACAATTAATGGGATCCATTATTGTTGATAGTGGGGCAGGTACTACTGATGTTGCTCGTATTGTTGGACGTTTTCCTGAAGACGAAGACCAATTAACAATTCCAGAGGCTGGCGATTGGGTAGACGTGGAATTGATGAAAGCTATCGAAAAGAAGTATACTGGGGCTCAAATTACAAAAGATATGGTTCGAAGATGGAAAGAAAAGAGTTCTTATGTTGGTGGAAAGGTAAAAGAGGTCTTAGTTGACTTATCTGTTGAAGGTAAAAGTCAAAGAGTAGATATTGGGGACCTTCTTG
>NZKH01000039.1 GCA_002692465.1 Methanobacteriota archaeon
AACAGTTGCACATGGAGCAACTGGTGTTCATGTCAGAACATTATATCATTTAATTAAAAATGAATGATTTTGACTAAGTTGTTGATTTCATTTCTCCAACTGTCATTCCGGCTTGTTTTGCTGCACCACGTTCTCTTGATGCTTCTGATGCTGATACCATATAAAGTTCTGAAAGATAATCAAGATGACCTGGAGAAGTTACAACCATAATATCGTCTGAAGTAAACTGATCTGGGGAAGAATACCCACATGATTCACAGAGCATATACACCTCTTTTTCTAGTGTTTTTGCATAATTTGCAACTCTTTTTGCTGCTGCTTTAACATCTAATGCTCTCTCTAATTTTTTATCTTGAGTTGCAATTCCTGTTGGGCACCTATTAGAATTACAATCTAATGCCTGAATGCAACCCAAAGCTAACATAAAGCCTCGTGCTATGTAAACTCCATCTGCTCCAAGGGCCATTGCGACCGCAACATCAATTGGTGTAGCGATTTGTCCTGAAGTAAACAAATACACCTTATCTCTTACTCCGTGTTTACGTAATGCCCAATCAACCATAGCAATTCCTTGTTTCATTGGGACTCCTGCATGACTAGCAAGTACCAAAGGTGCTGCTCCAGTCCCACCTTCTCCTCCATCTACAGAAATAAAATCCGGACCACGCCCTGGTTCCGCAGCCATTGCTTCTGCAATTGCTTCAATTTCCTCAATATGCCCTGCGACAATTTTTATTCCAATTGGTTTATCTGCAATCTTACGTAAACGATCTAAAAAATCAAATAAGCCTGCAAGATCCTTAAATTCATCATGTCTAGGGGGTGAAAGTATATCTTTACCCATTGGAACTTTTCTTATTTCTGCTATTTCAGAAGTAATCTTTTCTTTAGGTAAAATTCCTCCCTTTCCTGGTTTTGCTCCTTGCATTAATTTTAATTCAACCATTCCAACATTTTCATGAGATGTGATTTTACTAAAGGCATCATCTGAAAAATTTCCATGTTCATCCCTGCATCCAAACTTTCCAGTACCAAGTTGAAAAATCACATTACCACCCATTTGATGATATGGAGCAAAACCCCCTTCACCTGTATTATGGTATATTCCAGCTTTTCCCGCTCCTTGATTTAGTGCTGAAACAGCACGAGAAGATAACGAACCAAATGACATTGCAGAAATATTAACAAAATGTTTCAATGTTACCGTATTTTTAACTCCAGTATGTTCTCCAATTATCCTATGATATCCTTCATGTTCATTTTCTTTTCTTTTGAACATAGCAGGCATCACAGTATAAGTTCCAACTTCATCAAAATTAACTTGGCTTCCAAAACCAATAGTGTTATTTTTGCCCTTTGAAGTAGAATAAACCCAATTTCTTGTAACTCGATTAAATGGCTTTTCCTCTAAGTCATTTGCAAACCAATATTGACGTAATAATGGACCGAGGTGAACAGAAACCCAGCGTCCCCAATAAAGTACTGGAAATCTTCTCTGAACAGGATTTGCAGTTTGAAAAAAATCATGACAAAATAAAATCACAATTCCAATTAAAAACGCTAAAATTAATAATGAAAATATATGAAAAAAGCTTCCATAATCAAAATACTCTACAAGATAATCATTGCTAAACCACGATATACCAAATGCAGCAAACAACCAAAATATCCACCAGAAGTACCACTTCACCATGAATGGCCAATATCAATTAATACTTTGAATGAATCGGAAAAAAATTCATATTTTCTATATTCAATCAGTATCATCGATTACTTCATAATCCGCATCAACAACATCGTCTTCAATATTTATTGATGAACCGTCGTTAGATTGTTCTTCAGAAACAGCAGATGCTGCGGCTTCATACAATTTAGTTGAAATTCCATGCATTGCTGATTCTATTTCACTAACTTTAGCTTGTATAGCAGCTTCGTCTATTTCTTCGACATCGATTAATTGATCATCCTTACGAATTAACGATTCTAAATCATCTAGTAAAGATTTTACTTCTGAGGTCTCGGAATCTTCTAATTTATCTCCAGCATCATCTAATGTCTTTCTAGTTTGATAAACAATACTGTCAGCTTGATTACGTAAATCTACTCTTGCCTTACGTCTTTTATCTTCTTCAGCAAATTCTTCTGCCTCATTAATTTTCTTTTGTATCTCATCTTCACTTAATGATGTTTGAGATTCTATTTTAACCGATTGTTCTGTGCCTGTACCCAAATCTTTTGCTGTAACATTAACAATTCCATTAGCATCTATATCAAAAGTTACCTCTATTTGTGGAACTCCACGAGGAGCGGCAGGTATTCCAACTAAGTGGAATTGTCCTAATGTAACATTATCTTTAGCAAACTCTCTCTCTCCTTGTAACACATGAACTTCGACTGCTGGTTGATTATCAGCTGCTGTTGAGAATACTTCACTTCGACGAGTTGGAATTGTAGTATTTCTATCAATTAAACGTGTCATTACTCCACCTAAGGTTTCGATTCCCAATGATAGAGGAGTTACATCCAACAACAAAATATCTCCTACGTCTTCATCTCCTACGATTATTCCTGCTTGTAATGCTGCACCTGCAGCTACCGCTTCATCTGGATTCATTCCTTTGAATGGCTTTTTTCCAATGGCTTTTTCTAATGCCTCTTGAACTGCAGGAATTCTAGTTGATCCACCAATTAAAATAACTTTATCAATCTCATTTTTATCTATTCCTGCATCCTTTAATGCTCTTAATGTTGGTTTCATAGTAGACTCAACTAATTTTGAAGATAAGTCGTCAAATTTAGCTCTAGTTAATGAAATATCTAGGTGTTCTGGTTGCCCATCTTTCATAGTAATAAATGGAAGATTTATCTGAGTTTGTGTTGTTCCAGATAATTCTATTTTTGCTTTCTCAGCGGCTTCCTTCAATCTACTCATTGCAGTATTATCTTTACTAAGATCAATGCCCGTTGCCTTCTTAAATTCTGAAATTAGCCATTTGATTATAACTTCATCAAAATCGTCACCACCTAATCTATTGTTACCATCAGTAGCCTTAACCTCAATTTGCGGTTGATCATCGACAGTATAAATTTCAAGAATTGAAACATCAAATGTTCCACCCCCAAGATCATAAACTAAAATTGTTTGATCATCTTCTTTATCAACACCATATGCAAGTGCTGCTGCTGTAGGTTCATTGATAATTCTTAATACTTCTAAACCTGCAATCCTACCCGCATCTTTAGTTGCTTTTCTTTGAGCATCTGTGAAGTATGCTGGACAAGTAATAACTGCTTTTGATACACTATGTCCAAGATATGCTTCGGCATCCGCCTTTAATTTTTGTAAAATAAATGCTGAAACCTCCTGGGGAGTGTATTTATTTTCATCTAATTCAATATTCCACTTTGTACCCATTTCTCTTTTTACAGATAAAATCGTACGATCTGGATTTGTTACAGCTTGACGTTTTGCTGTTATTCCGATTAATCTTTCTCCTTCTTTTGAAAATGCAACCGCACTAGGAGTAGTTCTTGATCCCTCTGAATTGGGGATTATTACTGCTTCTCCATTTTCTAGTGTAGCTACACAACTGTTTGTCGTTCCTAAATCAATTCCTATTACTGTTCCCATATTTATTCCTCCTCTATACTAATAACACCACTCGAACTTGGTGGGTGAAGTTTTAATTTCAAATCTAAAATACCATTATTCAAATCCCATTCCACAATTGTTTCACATGATTGTGGTAAACTAATTCTCTTTAATGGAGCGACCTGAGATGTAGAAAATATTTCTAATAATTTTCCATTATTTACTAAATGTAGTGAAATCTCATCACTAACTACATCATATTTTGATATATCTGTAGTTGCATGTAAATGCCATCCATCTAAATACCAATCTGCACTTGGGAATTCTTGTATCCCTTCTAATTCCTCATCTTCATCAATTTCGATTTTAACAGATTCCCTTCTTTTTATTGGTCTTTGTTCTACTCTAAAACCTAGATTGTTAAACATCTCTGCGATATCTGCACCTCCTGAAATTGCATCTTTAATTGAACTTATATCAATATTAAAATTAACATCATTTGTGTTAAATTTTGCAGGATCTATACCCATTACATCAAATTGCTTAATCATATCTTTAACCATATTAGTAAATACCTTTTCATCCATAGGTAAATTCATTCCAGAAAAAAGTTCCATTAATTGTTTAATTATTTCTTCTTCAAATTTATCTCCGGCTTCATCGCTCATCCGTATCACCTTACTAGTTAACCTGAGGTTGTATAGTGGGCCTATATAAATATTATTTATTTTTGAATGATATTTTCAATTAAATTTCCATTTAATCACTTTTCAGATGGCCTTAATACTGAATGATAATTGGGGTCATTTGTTTGAAATGAGTGGCGGGGATGAGGCTCAGTTATTGAATGATACAAGCCGCATTAAAGGAAAAGAGGCTTTGAATAGAAATATTGAGGCTGCAGAAGCATTATCTGGTGCAATAAGATCAACTTTAGGCCCTAAAGGTTTAGATAAAATGTTAGTTTCAGAAAATGGTTCGGTGAGAATTACTAATGATGGAGTTACTGTGTTAAAAAATGCCAAAATTGAGCACCCAATTGCTAAAATGTTAATTGACATTGCAACAAATCAAGAAAATACTGTGCATGATGGAACTACTTCCTCAATATTATTGGCATCAGAACTTTTACAAAATGCGTGGGAGTTGTATGTAAAGGGAATTCACCCCTCAATTATTGCAAATGGTTATTCATTAGCATATCAAAAATCAACTGAATTTTTGGAATCTTTGAAAATTGATTCTGAAATATCAGATCTTCTTGAACAAGTAACAAAAACATCTCTATCTGGAAAAGGAGATAAATCAATCCAAGAAACCCTCTCAAGATTATCATGTGAAGCCGCAAGAGGAGTTGCAAAGACAGGAAAAAATGGAAAAATAAAGGCTAATTCAAATGATATCAAAATCATTACACAAAAGGGTGGTGGAGCTACAGATAGTTATCTAATTGAGGGGTTAGTTTTAGCAAAGCAAGCATGCAGCCCTGATATGAAAAGAACACATAAAAAAGGAAAAATTATGATTATTGATGGAGGAATTGAAATGAAAAAACCAACACTCACTTCAAAAATTATGTTTTCGGAACCGTCAATGATTTCTGCATTTAAAGACAAAGAACAAGAAATAATTGCAAAACAAATTGAAGATATTTTAAAACTTAAACCAGATATTTTGGTTTGTAGAGACGGTATTGATGATTCTGCAATAAGACTCTTACAAATTAATGGAGTATGTGCTTACAGAAGAGTTGAAAGAGATGATTTAGAACTACTCTCTAGAACATGCAATGCATCCATTATTGCATCCCCTGCGAATGCAAAAAAGAAAGATTTAGGAAGTTTTGAAACTAGTGATGAAGAAAATTGGTCAGGAGTAAAACATTGGATATTAAAAGGCACAAAACAATCAGGAATGACCTTAGTGATTAGAGGCAGTACTGACATACTATTGCAAGAGATAGAAACTTCTTTTTCGGATGCATTAGGAGTCGCATGTCAAATTCTTGAAGATGGTGCAGTTCTTCCTGGGGGCGGAGCAACTCAAATGGCATTAAGTCGAAAATTGAAAAAGTGGGCAGAAGAATTTGAAGGAAGAGAGTCCTTAGCGATTTTAGCATACGCTGATGCTTTAGAAATAATCCCAAGAACTCTTTCAATTAATGGAGGATATGATCCTATTGATCAAATTTTAGCATTAAATGCTGCACAAGCTTCTGCAAAACCTAAAATTGCAAATTTATTGGGTATAAACATCAATAACGGTACTATTTGTAATATGTATGATTTAGGAATTATTGAATCCGTTCAAAATCATCAACAATGTTTAGCAGGTTCTACTGCAGCAGCAATTAGTATTCTTAGAATTGATGATGTATTGTGGGCCAAAAATGATCCTACATTCCCTGAGGGAATTGGTGAAGAAGATCTTGAAAACGATTAAATTAACTATTTTTTAGTGAATTTATCATTTCCCTACACATTAAATCCAAATCATATTCTAATTTAAATCCCCAATCATTTTCAGACAATGTTCCATCAATCTCATCTGGCCATGAATCTGCATAATCTTGACGATTATCTGGTTCAAATTCACATTCAAATTCTGGTATTTCTTCTTTTATTTTTCTATAAAGTTCTTCAGCTGTAAAACTTAAACTTGGCAAATTGTATCCACCTCTAATTGTTAATTTTTCTTCAGGAGCATCCATTAATTCGAGAGTCGCCCTAATTGCATCTTTCATATACATCATAGGAAGTCTTGTTTCCTTTTTTACAAAACAAGTATATTTCTTAGACGCAAGTGCTTCATGGAAAATTTCAACCGCATAATCAGTAGTCCCACCTCCTGGCATCACCTCCCATGAGATTAAACCTGGATAACGTAAGCCTCTGATATCGACGCCATGAGAACGATGATAATATTCAGCCATCAATTCACCAGTAACTTTTGTAATGCCATAAACTGTTGAGGGGTTTAATGGAGAATTTTGAAAAGCCAACCCACCAACATCTGAACCAAACACAGCGATTGATGATGGTGAAAAAATCCTATAGTTATATTTTATAGACAATTCTAAAACATTCAACAGCCCATTTACATTTATGTCCCAACATAATTTTGGATTTTTCTCTCCTGATGCTGATAAAATAGCCGCTAAGTGATATACTTCATTAATTTTATAATTTTTAATGATGTTTTCTAATTCTTCTAAATTGAGAACATCCAATTTTAAAAATTTAATACCAATATTTGATAATTTTTCTGTATCTTTAATATCTGTGGCAATTATTTTATCAGAACCATATTTTAAAGAAAGTGCACGTAATAATTCTGTTCCAATTTGTCCAAGGGCTCCTGTAACTAAAATTCGTCTTTCCAAAGCCCCTCCCATAACTTAGCGAGTAGGCAGACATTACTTGAATCTAAAGGTGTAACTATCTAAATTCTCTACTCAATTATAAAAATATTACAAAATGATAATTAAACAGGACGAATGGATTACCACCCCGTTGATGATATGAAGTATGTCATTGTGTCAGGCGGGGTCCTTAGTGGATTAGGAAAAGGAGTGACCGCTTCAAGCATTGGAGTATTGCTAAAATCAGCAGGATTAAATGTTACAGCAATAAAAATTGATCCTTATCTAAATAGTGATGCGGGGACTATGAGTCCTTTTGAACATGGTGAGGTTTTTGTTTTAGATGATGGAGGAGAAGCAGATCTAGATTTAGGTAATTATGAACGCTTTCTTGATGTCACATTAGGACGAGATAACAATCTAACCACTGGAAAAATATATTCTAAAGTAATTGAATCGGAGAGAAGAGGTGATTATCTTGGGAAAACTGTACAAGTTGTACCACATATTACAGATTCAATACAAGATTGGATTGAAGAGGTAGCTCATGTTCCCGAACAAGGAACAAACAAGGTTGCTGATGTTTGTGTCGTAGAATTAGGAGGCACAGTAGGTGACATAGAAAGTGCACCATTTATTGAAGCATTAAGACAATTTCAATTTAGAGTTGGTTCAGAAAATATTTGCTTTGTTCATGTTTCTTTAGTTCCAGTAATGGGTCCTGTTGGGGAACAAAAAACAAAGCCTACACAACACTCTGTTCGCGAATTAAGGGGTTTA
The DNA here is from genome assembly GCA_002692465.1 of Methanobacteriota archaeon. Classification (GTDB taxonomy): domain Archaea; phylum Thermoplasmatota; class Poseidoniia; order Poseidoniales; family Poseidoniaceae; genus MGIIa-I. Next base: position 7,734 of record NZKH01000039.1, read on the forward strand.
GGTATCACTCCAGACATCATTATTTGCCGTTCTGAAACAAGTTTGTCAGAGGATGCTAGACAGAAAATAGCATTATTTTGTCATGTTAAACCAAATGCAGTATTATCTGCAAGTGATGTATCTAATATCTACCGTGTTCCACTATTACTTGATCAGCAAGGTGCACTTGTATTACTTTCTCAAAAATTCAAATTTAAAATTCCTGTAAAAAGACCATTAATGGATGAATGGATGGGCATGGCAGTAAGAGTAGATGATTTGGATAAAGAAGTTCGAATTGCAATGGTTGGGAAATATACGGGGCTTTCAGATTCATATCTCTCAGTAATTAAAGCACTAAATCATGCATCTATTGCATCATCTAGAAAATTAATTATTGAATGGATTGAAGCAAGTAATTTAGAGAATAATGTGATAAAAACTGATCCGGAAATTCATGCTGACTCTTGGGAGAGATTGAAAAGAGCAGATGGCATTTTAGTTCCAGGTGGTTTTGGAGATAGAGGGATTGAAGGGAAAATTTTAGCTGCTGAATATGCTAGAACTTCATCAACACCATATCTCGGAATCTGCTTAGGATTACAAATTGCAATTATTGAGTTTTGTAGAAATGAATTAGGTTGGAAAGATGCAAATTCAACTGAATTTAATGACAATACTCCACATCCTGTTGTGATTTATATGCCTGAAATATCAAAAACACATTTAGGGGGCACCATGAGATTAGGTTCTCGTTGTACGATAATTAATGATGAAAAAAGTATTGCATTCAAATTATATGAAGGAAAGAAAAATGTTCATGAAAGACATCGCCATAGATATGAAGTCAATCCTGATTTAATTGATTCAATTGAATCTGCAGGGATGAAGTTTGTTGGAAAAGATGAAACAGGGCAACGAATGGAGATTATTGAATTGGCAAATCATCCATTTTTCTTTGCGACTCAATATCACCCAGAATTTAAAACTAGACCAACAAAACCAAGCCCGCCGTTTTATGGATTATTAATGGCTTCATCTAATCAATTAAATTAATTATTAGGTGATTCTATTTTCACAATTTTTATTGTTCTATAACCTTGTATCATTTTTATATATTTTTTTTCTCTAATCTCTTTATCGAGTGAAATATCACCTGTATCTATTCTAATTCTTGATATTGAAAGTAATTTTGCAGGTGTAGCAACACCCATAATATTTTCAATTCCAATTTTTCTTAAAACATCCGGGGACAATTGTAAATTTCCTCTACCAATTAAAAACCCTTGACCTCCCATTGGAGACAATAATAATACTATTTTTTCGTCAGAAGAATCTTCTAAAATTGAAATTAATTCTTTTTCAGACAAATCTGTCCCAATTAATTCATTTCCTTTAGTAATATCAATACCAAGAAGAGTCGTACTTAATCCACATAATTTAGCAATTTTGTTCAAACTACCTCCTGCTCCCCAAACTATCAAATAATCATCTTTAAGATATAATTCAAGAATATGTTCACTTAATGATTCTAAGACTTCATCTTCACCAATTGCTTGAATCTGATGCTTACTACCTTGTATCCAAAGAGGGCTTGCAGGAGTTGTTGCTTGGCCGAACATATCTATCTTCCATTCCCCCATACGATATGAGTCTTCATCCATATCAAGTACTTCTGTAGTTGAAAATCCTAATTCACCATTAATCCAGGCAGCTAATACTTCTGCTGCTGCTTGTGTATCTTCTGCAAAACATCCTGAATACATTTTTACACCAGAGGGCACTCCAATCAAAGGCAATTCTGAAGAATCTAATAAGTCCAATTTTTCAATGATGTCTCTTGTAGTTCCATCTCCACCAGCATATAAAATCAAATCTACATTTTCATCTAAAAGTAATTCTACAGCAAGTGATGTGTCTTCCGCTGAAGTTTTACCTTGCCAATCGCCTATAACTTTCATATTTGAAAATGGTATTTCTTGAATCCAATCAAACCCCATTTTCCCTCCGCAAATAAATAGATCAAAATCTAAACATTTTTTTGATTGAATCATTTTAGAAATATAGTCCATAGTCTCATTTATTCTAGGGCCCGCACGATCTTTTGCACCAGACAATCTAGCCTCTTCGGCACGACCGTCACTACCCTTGAAACCTAACTTCCCACCAAGGCCAGCATCAGGATTTACCAATACACCAATTCGCGCCACGACACTACGTAACGAATCACCATAATAACACAACTAGTGGCAGATGAGGCGTCGCTGTCAAATATAACCACATAAACGCGAGTATGATAACCATGTCATTAATATCGGTGATTTTGGAAACAAATGAAGTCAATGAATATGTTTCTGGAATTACTGCAGCAGAGGTAATAACAGATATTCATGGGAAAAAACATGGTTGTATTGCAGCGAGAATTAATGGTATTCAAAGAGATCTCTCATACGAAATTTTAGAAGATTGTGAAGTTGCTGGAATTAAAACCGAATCTGAAGAAGGAATGTATATTCTAAGACACTCTTGTGCACATCTTTTGGCACAAGCTGTTTCTGAATTATACCCTAATGCAAAACCTACAATAGGCCCTCCAGTAGAAAATGGATTTTATTACGATTTTGCAATGGAGAATATTGGTGAAGATGATTTAAGAACAATTGAAAAGAAAATGGAAGAGTTATGCAGAAAAAATTTGAAAGTTGAAAGAATTGAATGTACTCAAGAAAAATTAAAGGAACTCTATCAAGATAATCCATACAAACTTGAAATCATTAATGAACGAATTGGAGAAGGTTCTGGATCAACAATTTACAGTCAAGGAGATTGGTATGATTTATGCTTAGGCCCTCATGTCCCCTCAACTTCAAATTTAATGCATTTTAAATTAACATCAATTTCATCTGCTTATTGGAGGGGCGATCAATCTAATGAGCAATTAGTTAGAATTTATGGAATGGTATATCCCTCCAAACACCTACTTAAAGAACGTTTAAGACAACTTTCTGAAGCAAAATTAAGAGATCATAGAGTTATTGGGAAAGATATGCAATTATTCCACATTGATGAAACTGTAGGTCAAGGCCTAATTCTTTGGACTCCAAGAGGGGCCAGTATTCGTCAAGAATTGCAGAGTTTTATTTCATCTGAGCTTCATAAACAATTTTACAAACAAGTTTTTACTCCCCATATTGGAAAATTAGACCTTTATAGGGCAAGTGGTCATTTCCCCTACTACCAAGAAAGTCAATATCCACCATTAATTAATCATGAGCAAATGAAAAAATTTGCTAATGATGGTTGTTCTTGTTCCGAATTAGCAAATAAAATGCAAGAAGGTGAAATTGAGGGATATTTACTGAAACCAATGAATTGCCCCCACCATATCAAAATATATTCATCACAACCTAGATCTTACAGAGATTTGCCGTTAAGATTAGCTGAGTTTGGAACGGTGTATCGATGGGAACAATCTGGAGAGATTAGTGGGATGACAAGAGTGAGAGGATTTACTCAAGATGATGCTCACCTTTTTTGTCGAGAAGATCAAATTGAGGATGAACTTCTTGGGTGCCTTAGTTTAGTAAAAATTATTTTTTCAACTTTAGGAATGGAAAATTATCGCGTAAGAGTGGGCTTACGTGACCCAGATAGTAGTAAATATGTTGGATTAGAAAATTTATGGGATGCTGCTGAAAATGCTTGTAGAAATGCTGCTAAATCGCTAGATGTTGAATTCTCTGAAGAGCCAGGAGAAGCCGCATTTTATGGTCCAAAAATTGACTTTGTTGTAAAGGACGTTCTTGGAAGAGAATGGCAATTAGGAACTGTACAAGTTGATTATAATTTACCTGAAAGATTTGATTTACAATATGCAGGATCTGATGGGAAAATGCATCGACCAGTAATGATACATCGAGCACCATTTGGTTCCATGGAAAGATTTTGTGGGGTCTTAATAGAACATTTTGCAGGAAAGTTCCCTACTTGGTTATCTCCAACTCAAGTGGCAATTGCTACGATTTCCGAAAAACATTCGGAATATGGGGAAATGATTGCGGAAAGACTACATGTTTTAGGAATAAGAGTTGATACAGATTTCTCAGATGCAACAATCGGTAAAAAAATTAAAAATTTAAGAAAACTAAAACCACCATATACCCTCATCATTGGAGATGAGGAAGTAAATAATTCTCAAGTAAGTATTCGTGGATTAAATAATGCTCAAAGAAATGGTATACCTTTGGAACAATTTATTTCAGAGATTATTGAAGAAATAAATTCAAAGAATAAAAACTATAATTTAACACCAAAGGAATGATTTTACTTAAATAAACAAACTTCTGGTTTTTTGAAAAACTTATGTCTATACCTTGCTATAATTCTATACACAATATCTCGAAGAGGTAAAGGAACTAGCCAACAAAAAGGATACCACATAGCATAATACCATTTCAAATAAAGTAGTAATCTAATCCCTGCGGCAGAACGAATGAATGTTTTTCCATTACGAATTAAATAAACTGTATCTGCATCTCTTTGTTTTGTAGAGAAACTGTTTATTATTTTTTGACCCTCCTCTGATTCAATTGATAAATAAGTTAATTCTTTTTCCGTTTTTTTCCGCTTATCAATAAAAATTGCTAATCTATTACAAAGCCCGCAATCTCCATCAAGCAATAATATATCAGAATTGTCACTCATTTGCTCACTCCACATTTTCAATCGACCAAGTATGGACATAAACCCCATCTGACATATGTACATAATCCGGTTTTAATGGATTTTTAATACCAAGATCATATGACTCTGTAAGTGTATTTATGCTTAATTCTACTTTAGCTTCCTTAAATTTCCAAGGGTCGTGCAGTGTATAAGCCATCTTTGCAGAATTTTTATGTTTAACATACAACGAATATCTTTCAAAAAGAAATTCTTCTAATGAATTAGGCATTGCCTGCATTTCTTCACCAATGGCGATACATGAACCTTTAAGTTCAAACCCTTCTTTTGATCTCTTCGATTCCCAATTAAAATTATCTTTCTCTATTTTTAATTTACATTTAGCATATGTATATGGTAATCCATATGCTCTTGGAGCATATGCACACGTGATTCTACTTTGTGCATCTAAAGTTAAAAAAAGAACTCCTGCCTTACCATTTTTTTTAACATATGTCCTAATGTTAAATTCTGGAAATGTCGAAATCCCTGGAACCGCTGGTAAAAATCTAGGTCTAACATTTTTCATTAAAAAAGGAATTACACCCACAAATGATTTGCCTTCAAAAAAATCAATTTCTATCCCTTCGGGAATATATTGCTTTAATTTATTCGGATCTACTTCCCAATGTAAAAAACTTAGATGTCTCCACTCTTGAATTAACGAATGAGAACGGTTAGGCATAGAAAAAGGCAAATGATCTCTTCTCATTGATTTGCCCATATTTATCTTTAAATTTATTCATCGTCTTGATAACTAGTCTCAATTAATGAGGCCTTTGGAGGGAAAAATATCAATTTAATTGCTAATAATAATGCTAAAGAGCCTGAAAAACCTGACACATATAATAACCAATATGGCCTTTCTGTTTCATTAGATGTTTCAATACTAATTACAGGCTCATTTTTATCGTCACAATCGTCACCAAAACAATATGTATTAATTGCCTCTAAATGAATATCCGCTTTTACTGTAACTGTGAAGGTCCTATTTTCAATCAAAGTTTCATTTAGATAAACTAAATTTACATATTCATATGTGCCAATATCTGATGTTTCATTAAAATATAATTCAAATGTTACTGCACAACCAAGTGTTTTGTTTCCATTTTCGTCTATGCATGTTCCATTAGGTGTCCAACTCAATAAAATTCCAGAATCCCAATCATTTGAACCATTGTAAAGTCCATCTCCATCAGAGTCATGAACGATCCTATGTGTTACATTTTCTCTAGAGTCTAGGTTAATCCAATATACACTATCTCCAAGCAAAATATTGGCATTATTTGGCTCAATATTTGATTGTTTAATATTGACTGTTAATGCACTCGCGTCATGAGATCCTGCAGGAGTAGAAAATAACGCAAAAATAAGGAAAAAACAAACAATGAGGCTCATACTTACTCTGCGCATACTGGTCCCAAGTCACCAATGCATAAATAAAAAACGCTGTACACGGACTACTAATGGGTGAACAATCACTTGTAACTCCCGTTGAATTCGGGAATAAAGAAATCTTGATTTTAATTACTACATTTTTAGTTGTTATAAGCGTGGTTTCTACTTCTGTTTTCTTTTTGAGTAATGACGATGTTAATGAAAACAGCATAAATCCAATTTTTAGTGGTGGAGACCCACTATTACAAGGTGAAGAACATGACCATAGAAATGCATCTCAACACAATCTATCTTCTGGAAATGTAGAGTTATTAGATTTTGAGCCTCTTACAAATCCAGGAAATGCTGAAATTCAAGTTGCAACAGCTCCAGATGGTAGAACATATGTGTACCAAGCAGGGTGGTCTGAATTTCATATTACTGATGTTACAGACCCTAGAAATATTACTCAAGTTGGAAAATATTACGATCCAAACACTCAGGTATTAGATGTAAAGTATCTTGAATATGATGGACGTGAGTATGTTATCACTCAAAATCAATTAATAGATCCAGGATATGCTGATCCAAATGTTGGAGAATGGTCAGATCCTTTCCAAGTATCTGTAAATTTAATTGATGTAACAGATAAGACTGAGCCAATACATGTTGATTCTTGGTATGATGCCGATCATCCAAGTGGACCGCATAACCTCTACACACATATGATTGATAATGAGTGGTATATATTTGTTGCAAACCCTGATTATGATGATTGTGATACAGCAGTAGGTGAAGCTTGTGGAGGGGTTACTATTGCACATCTAAATTTACAGGGTTCTGCAGCAAGACTACTAGATGGGGTTCCTTCTTCTGGAGTCGGACATACTGTAATCAAAGTGGGGGAATATGAAGTTAATTGGGCATCAACTAATGGAGGTTGGATTTACATCCACGATATGACTGTGCAATTATGGCCAGGAGATGATACAGAAGATCCAAGATATGGAAGGACATATCTCTATGGAGCGTATTGGGAAGCTGGACTAAGAATTGCTGATGTTTCTGATGTCCCTCACCCAACTAACTCTCCTCAATTATATGCTCCAATGGCTACAACATGTAAAGCGGGTTTAGGTAATCCACTTATGTGTAGATGGAGAGCTCCA
>NZKH01000040.1 GCA_002692465.1 Methanobacteriota archaeon
AACGTAATGCAAGAATTCTTAAAACAACAAACTGAACAAAAACTAGCAGATGGCTCTGGTTCAGAAATCTCCTCTAACAATTCTAAAGATGCTGAAGAAGAAAATACAATTCTTAGCCCAGACGGCAAATTCATGTGGAATGGAAAAGAATGGATTCCAGTAGATAACAATACAGAAGAGGCAAAAAAAAAACTTGAAGGAAATGCACTGAATATGCAGGATTCTATTGTAAGTGGAGATGTGGTGCATAAAACAGTAATCAACAATGATGCAACAGCAGTTACTTCAGCAGTTATTACAGCACTTCAAGAATTAGGAGTAATAGGACAAAGTTCAGCTAAACCTCAACCTCCACCAATGCCAGAAATAGAATTGCCACCTTCATTTAAAATTGGAGACCATGTTGAATATCACAGCCCTACAAATGCAAGATGGTTAGATCGATGTAGGGTCATTCACGTCAACGATGATGGAACATACAGAATAGAAGTTCCAAAAGATGGAGGAGTTATTGAAACAAAATATGCAGTAGTTATTGGAACAGCACCAGGGACAATTCGTCCAGCGAGCCCACCTTATTCCATAGGCGATAAAGTATTAGTGAATTGGAAAAATTATGGTACATACTATCCAGGAAAAATCGCCTCTGAACATGAAGATCATACATTCTTAATTCATTTTGATGACGGAGATATTGAAGATAATGTCGAATGGGGCAGAATTGAAAAAATCCCAGAAAATTCAGAGACAATACAAGAATATGTAGATCATATCTCTGAAGCAGAAAAAGATTTAATTGATGCTTTCATGGTTTTTGATGAAAATAATAGTGGAACTATACCTGCCAAAAAATATTTTGAAATCCTTACAGAGATGGGCGATGAACCAATTCCTGTTGAAGACGTAATAAACGAATTTGAAGAACTTGGCATAGGTTGGGATTCAGAAATAGATTACAGAGAATTAGCAAAATTAATGGTTTCTAGTGAAGATGAAAATCTAGTTCAACAAAAACCAGAAGTAGTAATTAGAGATGCTGAAATAAAAGATAACCGTTTGTATGGTTATGCTTATGCTCACCCTAAACTAGGTGAAGGATCATTAAGCACTTCTACGATACAAAATATCACTTATGATGAACGTGCTACTGCAAGGTTAGAAACAAAAAACACAGTATATGTTGTAGGCCCTACAGGATGGAAAACAAAACCAGAAAACCACCCATTTAACAACTACTATTCTGTAGGTCAACAAGTAAAAGTTGAATGGAAAGGTAGTTGGTGGGACGCACTAATTCGAGAAAAAAATGAAGAACAATACCTAATTCATTATGTTGGATTTGATACTAGTTGGGATGAATGGGTTACTGTAGAAAGAATGAAAAATAATTGAGATTTATTTATTTTCAATTTCCGCTAAATTCTTTTTCATTTGATTCCACATTAATTCAGCAATATCCATTACTTCCATTTCTGAATCAATAGATTTCAATCCATCTTCCATCATAGTTGAACAGAATGGACAACCAACAGCAAGTGTCCCACAACCTGTAGCCGCTGCTTCCTTTGCTCTAATCTCATTGACTCTTTTGTCAGCATCCTCTTCCATCCACATTTGCGCTCCACCTGCACCGCAACAAAATGAATCTTGTCCATGTCTCTCAAGTTCTACAACCTGACCATTTAATACTTCACGAGGAGCATCAATTTCACCACCAATCCTTCCAAGATAACATGGATCATGGAATGCTACGTCCTCATCAAACTCAACTTGAGGCAACTTACCTTCTTTTTGTAATTGAGCCATAATTTGTGAATGATGGAACACTTCCAAATCTTCACCGCCATAATCTTTGTATTCTTTTCCAAGAGTATGGAAACAATGAGGGCATGATGCAACTATTCTTTTGACACCTAATTCTTGAAATGTCATCATATTTGTTTCAGCAAGCATTTGGAACAAATATTCATTTCCAGACCGTCTAGCTGGATCTCCGGAACAGCCCTCTTGCATTCCTAAAATACCTACATCTAACCCTGCTTCCTTCATAAGTTGAATTGTTGAACGTGCAACATTCTTATTTTTTTCATCAAATGATGCTGCGCATCCTGCAAAATAGATATATTCTGCAGGCTCTCCTACTTTAACATCTAAATCCGCAGCCCAATCACCTCTTTCATGGGCTCCAAAACCATAAGGGTTGGAATTGACTTCAAGGTTGTCCATTGTTAATTGTAACTCTTCTGGAAATTCCATAGCTTCCATCATCAAATGTCTTCTTGTATCTGTCAACAATGGTACATGTTCAATATAAACGGGACAAGCATCCACACAAGCATGACAAGTCGTACAAGCCCAAATTGCTTCTGAATCAAACCTAGCAATCATGTTTTCTTCGACTTCTTCACCTGCCAATAATGCCACATGGTGATCATTTGCATAATTTCTAACATCATGAATAATCTGCATTGGATTTAATGCTTTACCACTTTCATAAGCAGGACAAGCATCCTGACATCTAGCACAAGTGGTGCATGCCCAACCATCAATTAATTGCCTCCAAGTAAATTGATTGTATGTACTAACACCAAATGACTCAATATCTAATTCTTCTAGAGGTACAGCTTTACCATCATCACCTACTGCTAATGGTTTCATTTTTCCCATAGGTTCTAGATCATGGAAAAATACATTAGGGAATGCCATTACTAAATGCATATGTTTTGATACAGGAATTAAAATTAAAAAGGAACAGATTGCAATCATATGTGCCCAATAAGAAATTATTACTACATTATCACTTAATTCCAAGGATTTAACCCAAAACCCTATTGGTTCAGTAATACTTGAAGGGTTTTCTATTGATTCAATAATATAAGAAGTAGTTGTAATTATGAAAATTAATACCAAAATGAAGTTCCCCTCGAGTTGTGATTTCCCTTTCAATTTTTCAGGAGTGAAAACAACCCTTCTAGTCAATGCAGCAATACATCCAATAAGTGCTATAAAATAACCAATCTCAATCATTGCATTACGTGGACCAAGTAAGAATCTTGGCATTAATTCATGAGAAAAATAACTTGCTGTAACCAAATCTAGCATGTCTGTTGAAAGCATTAAAAAACCCCAAAACATCAAAACATGCATAGTTCCAACTACTTTGTCTCTTAGAACCTTTTTTTGACCTAACCATCCCACTAAAACCTCTTTAATTCTTAAACCCCATGAATCAAATCTATTGTCTTTAGAACCTAATAAAACTAAACGTATGGCCTTTTGTAATTCAAATACAAAAAAGCCTCCAGAACCCAATAATAGAATAGTCAAAAAGACCCATCCGGGTATAAATCCATAGTCAAGAGTCAAAGGATGTTCCATATTCTAACTACCTGCCTAAACTAATGGGAGAATGTTCAAGTCCTTGAAATCGACGTTAAAAATATAATTAAAACGTATATTCAATTAACTTGAACTCTTCTTCCGATACATGCTCAAAGTCTCTGCACCGGGAAAATGTATCCTGCTGGGTGAGCATGCAGTTGTTTATGGCCATCCGGCCTTAGCAGTTTCAATTGATATGAGATTAGAATTAAAGATATCAAAATTAACCACTACATCAAAGTTCCATATGATTAATGGTAAGGAAATTAATAGAAAGCATCACCCACATATATTTGATGCATTACAGGAAATTTGGAGTTCAAAGTCCCAAATGCTGAATATTAATGTTTCAAGTGAAATCCCAACTTCTGCAGGACTTGGATCTTCTGCCGCACTCTCTGTAGCAATAGCAATGGGATTAAATTCATTAAAAGACAAAAAAGAAGATTTAGAAAAAATTAGCACTATTGCTCATAAATTAGAAGCAAGTGCACAAGGAGGGTTAGCAAGTCCAATGGATACTTCGACTTCTACACATGGTGGTTGTGTATTACTTGCAAACAAAAAATTAGGAGATAATTGGCTATATTCTAGAACATTAAATGATAAAAAATGGGAGATTCATTCCTTTGATTTACATCAAAATATGAAAAACGCCTCAATTGTAATTGGATATACAGGAATTAATGGATCAACCGCTCAAATGGTAAAAAATGTAAAAGAAAAATTAGACAATAACCCAGAATTAATACAAGATATTGAAGCGATTAATGCGTTGACTGCTCTTGGAGTAAATGCCATTGAAAATGGAGACCTTGAAGCTTTAGGTGCCGTGATGAATCTAAATCATAATCACCTACAAAACCTCGGAGTAAGTTGTAAGGAACTAGATGAATTAGTTGAGGTTGCTAGAGAAACTTCATTGGGAGCAAAACTAACTGGTGCTGGTGGAGGTGGATGCATGATTGCATTATCACAAAATCCAAAACAAACCGCTAGAGATATTGAACTAGCAGGTGGAAGAAGTTATATTTGCAAATTCGGCGTTGAGGGTGTTAAAATCAAAGATTTTGAATGAAATCTTGAAAATAAAAAAATTTATTTTTTATAAAGGGTTTATATAAGGATGGTTTTACGGCCGCACTATGAATGACGAAGACCGTTTGACTGTTGTTAACGTAGTTGCATCTACTAGAGTTGCTGAAGAATTGCTTTTAAAAGACATAGCAATCCAATTACATTGTGAATATGAACCAGAACAATTCCCTGGTGTAGTTTACAGAGTAAAAGATCCTAAACTTGCAATTTTGATGTTTAGATCTGGAAGAGCTGTTTGTACTGGAGGAAAAAATGAAGAAAATATCCATGAAGGTATTAAACGTATGATTGGAGATTTACGTGGTGCTGGAATAGAAACATGGGATACTTCAGATGTTGAAATTGAAGTTCAAAACATGGTTGCTACTTATGCACTTCACTATCCAGAAGATTATGAAGGTAAAGCACGAATGGATGACCATACTCTAAAAATCAAAGAAGGGGACCCATTAAAGGGTTTACCAAGAAAATTAAATTTGAACAATTTAACGTTCCATCTTCCTTTCGACAAAGTAGAATATGAACCAGAACAATTCCCTGGACTAATTTACAGACTAGATTATCCGAAAGTTGTCTGCCTTATTTTTGGTAGCGGTAAAATGGTAATTACTGGTGCACGACATAAAGATGAAATTCTTGAAGCTGTGCAAATCATACAAGATGAATTAGCAGATTTATTATAAAATTGCTAATAATTTACGAATTTTACTTAGCCGTTTGATTCATAGACAAAGACTTGTCTGCGTTAAGCATGGGCATAGCCGTCTTTAGGTCGTTAGGGATTCCCCTTGCGGCTGGAATAATGGTTATTCTATTGTTCATAGGTAGTTTGTCTCCCATATTAATTACAGAATTAGCAGAAGAAAAATCAAGTTATTATAATATTAGAAGTTCAACAAGTGGCCAAGTTGATGTTCCTGTTTGGATGGTAAATGATGAATGGATTTATGAAACTGATATTGATGTTTCACCAGCTTTAGTTGGCACGGATTTAGATGATCCGGGAGTAAACATTCAAACTCTTGAAGGAGATACATCACTAGTTGTTAGTGACATTAGATTAGAAGATCTTGATGGCATTAAAACACTAATTTATGTTCTTACTGGAGGCGGTCATTATGAAGGCGATATTTTTATTCCATCTGATGTTGCTGCACCTTTAATCGATGGTGTTCCATCATGGTTGGTTCCTGACATTGATGGGAGGTTAGTTGGAGATCTTGTAATTGAAAGACACGTAAGAGTTAGTGATTTAGCAATAGTTTATCAATCTCAATCAATAGATGTTAATGTACTTAATATTCCAATATTAGGTTCTTATGCTGTAGGACTTATTACACTTGAACAAGCATACTCTCCACCTATTGAACAATATGACTTCCCTATAGAAGTTGGAAACAATTGGTTGATGAATCATACAGAATCCACAACTTGGTCTGGACAAAGTAGTACTTTTCCAATACCACCGCCACCTCCACCATATACCCATGAAGATAAATTTGAAGTCACTCAACAAGGAGACCCGAATGTTCCATACGGTTGTTCAAATAGCATTAGAATTCAACAAGTTAATCTTACTTCAGGACTTGAAAAGAGCTTCAATTGGTATTGTGAAGATGCCAGACATTTTGCATGGTCAAATGAAGTTATTTTACTTGGAATGATTCAAGATTTGAAATTAAAGCAATACAATGAACAAGCAAGACCAGGTAATAGTTTATCGATAGATTGGCCTTTCAAAGCTTACCCCCCTGGATTTGATGTAGATGTTGAAATTAGTTCTAATATTAACCCGGTATTTGGGGAATTCAGATTTGAAGCAGATGGTATTGAAGAAGATTTTACAATAAATGGACAAAGTGCAAATACGAATTTTATAGTTAATGAAACGCCTGATAATTCAGATACTACTTACGATGTAGGAACTCATGGATTAATTGCTTGGGATGGATATCAAGGCCTTGGAGTAAAGACACTGATCATAGATCCTAATGCGGAAGGTATTGATTTGGTTACTAGATCTTCTGGAGTAGTTATTGAAAGAACTAGAGGTGATGAAACAATTGTATTAACAAGTGTTACCGGATTTAGTGCTCAAAGAGGAGATACTCTATCATTAAGTTTCCCAGTTCAAAATAGAGGCATCTCTCCAAGTATACCAACAACAATGGAGATAAATGGCCCTGGTGGTTCTAATTCATTTGATATCAATACTTTGAATGCTTATGATGAACAACGAATTATTCTTGATTGGGATGTTCCTGATGATCAATCATTTGGTTTTGTTTCATTTGGATTTATAGTAGACCCTGATGATTTAAACACTGAAGTTGATGAATCAAATAATGCGGGTGCTACTCCACAAATTAGAATTGGTGCATCTCCAGTTTCACTTTATGATTTACCACTACCATCCTATACTTTTGAAAATTATACAATAGATGGTAGCCAAAGTAATGATCCAGATGGAGGAACTGTCTCTTGTGAATTCGATATAGAAACTGTAGACGGAGCAGGAAATATTTGGCATCAAATGAGATATAGTGAAGATTGTATTTTAACATATTATTGGAGCGACGATGGAAATTACATTGTCAATATGACTGTAATAGATGATGAGGGAGATAGGACGACAGTTCCAATAGTTGCTGTAATCCTAAATCAAGCACCCTATGTCAATTTAATTTCTGATGTCAATGAAGTTAAAGTTGGTGAATCTGTAACTATTAATGCAGATAATAGCGGTGATGTAGACACGATTCTACCACCAGATGTAGCAGAAATCGACATAGTTTGGGATTATGATGGAGATGGTAATTTTGATTCTTGTGAACAAGGTGCATTCAAATTCAATTGTACATTAACTCCTGAAATTGAAGGTGATTTAACAATTACAGCAACTGTAACAGATGATGATGGTGCAATTACAACTTCTAGTATTGTAATTAAGGTACTAAACATACCTCCTGAAATTACAAACATTCTTGCAAAAAGTGAGGGTGATGAATTAGAAAAAGATGAGCGGTCTTTCTGGATAATTAATGAAGACCAAGAAGTAAGCCTTCATGGCATGGCATTTGATTCACCTAATGACATTGATAGTTTGTCGTGGACATGGAGTTCAATAAATATGGAAGATAACAGTGTGGCATGGCAATTACAAGATTCTGGAAGTTCGTCTGAAATAGATGTATCTTGGGAATTATCGGGAGAATATACTATCTCCCTTGACGTAGTTGATGATAATTCAATTAGAAGCCCAGAAGAAGTAAGGTGGATTAAAGTAAACAATGTTGAACCTACTGCAGAAATAACTTCAACCATTTCTACTGTTGGTGAAAGCATGCCAATTACATTAACAGGAGAAGTAAGTGATACTCCAAGCGATATTGAAACTCTAATTTCATGTTGGGATATTGATCCTTCTGTGAATTCAAATAACAATGGTTCTTCAAATGATGATTGTGATTACGAGGGTAATGAAATGATGCATTCATGGGATAAGTCAGGAACTTACACTGTAATTTTCCACGTAGTTGATGATGATGGCGCTAGAACGATAAAGCAATTAGATATTGAAGTAACAAACCAACCTGCCCGTGCTATGATAAAAACGAATTCTGAATCCGTCTATATTGGAGAAGATGTTTTCCTTGATGGAAGCAAATCTACAGATTCACCAGGAGATAAAGAAAATCTAGCATATTTATGGGATAAAGACATCAATCAAGATAGTAATGGTGATGGTATCAAAGATAATGATATTGATTTCCAAGGGGCTAATTTTACTCCTCAATTCCTAAGTGAAGGGATTTACATTGTCCAACTTACTGTAAAGGATGAAGAGGGTTGCCCAGATGGTGAAACAAGGTGCGTAGCACAAATTACAATTGAAGTTAAAGCAAGACCAGGAGGGCCTCTTGGAAGTGTAGTAGCTAGTATAGAAGACAGTCTCGGGATAGGAATCGGAATACAAGCATTAATTTTCATCTTAATTTGTTTAATTCCAATTCTCCTATTTGCAAAAGGAAGAAGACAGAGTAATTATCCAAACAAACAAGGGTGGCAAGAACTTGATATGAGTTTAGGATATAGTGCACCAATGCCAAGTGCTGCTCCAGTTGCTTCACAATTTGGAGTAGAAAACAATCAACAAAATAACATACAAACTCAAAACCAACAGATAAATTCTGGACCACCAATTCCAGAAACAGGTTTACCAGAAGGATGGACTTTAGAACAATGGTCATATTATGGTTCGGCATGGCTTTCACAACAAGAAGA
Organism: Methanobacteriota archaeon; assembly: GCA_002692465.1. Lineage (GTDB taxonomy): Archaea > Thermoplasmatota > Poseidoniia > Poseidoniales > Poseidoniaceae > MGIIa-I. Next base: position 8,764 of record NZKH01000040.1, read on the forward strand.
AGAAAGTATGGCTGCAATTGGAACTCAAATAACAAATAATATTCAACAAGAACCTATTATAACTCAGCAAGATAATTCTGCATTTGATTTACTAACTAACTTAGAAACAAGCACATCATCAAAAACTGATCCTCTTTCTGCATTTGAAGATGATGATTTAGATTTCTAATCTGTATCATTCAACCGCGTCTTGAATTTGATATTAAAAACGACAAAATCATACAAAATCATACCCGAGATTTAAGTTCAATCAAAATTAGCATGGGGCTGATAGGGATGGCTCCGAAAATTTGGCACTTTCTAGGATTACCAGATCCTGAAGAAAATGTGGAACGGAAAAAATTGAGTAATTCCAATAAAATTAATCAAATTCAAAATACAGAAGAAGAAAAAAAACCGGTAGAAATTGAAACTACTGTTCAAACTGAATTACCTAAAAGAAAAAATAATTGGGACGGACCTATAACACCTAAAGGGGAACCTTTCCATGATCTCGGTTTAAAGGTAAATACTAGCAATAAAATTCCTTCAAATGCCTTAAGATATGTAACTCCAAATTCAATGAATAGATTACCAATAGATTCCATGTCAAGTCGATTGTTTCAAGGCGATGTTGTTGTTGTTGATTTATCAGTTATGGTGCACATGGAAAGTCAAAAGCGTGCTTGTAGGCAAAGTCTTAAACAGCTTTCAAGTGAACGCGGAATTCCAATATGGTCACTAGACCAAAAGGATAGTCTACTTTTATTACCTGGGAAAAATATTCTTATTGACAGATCAAAATATGACCTGATTTAAAATAAATCTTGCAAATAATTTATTGCTGTTGAAGACAATCCTAAAACTGTTATTTTCCCCCCATCTTTAACTCTGGCATATTTGGACATCATTCCATCTAAATCATATGCTCCAGCCTTCCCCTCCCATGAATTTGAATTTAATAATTCAAATAAAACATCTTCACTAAGTTCATCAATTTCAACTGTAGAATAATCTGTCCAAATATATCCTAACCAATCTTCAAATTCAAAATCCGGTGTATGATTAAAATTAAATGATTTATGAATAATTAATCCTGTAGAACTCCACACTTTGTGTTTTCTTCCAGACAGACTTTTTAGCATAGCTGCTGCTTCTAAGATATCGGATGCTTTTCCAAAAACTTGTTCAAATGAATCTGGATCTTCAACCAATGTATCAGAGACAATAGTAATTATTTTTGAATGATCTTTAATATTTTCACCAAAATTTAATTCCTGAAGTCTACCTAATGATATTTCTAAAAATGCATTTTGCATTTTCATTTTTGTAATTGAAAAGACTGTTTCCTTCAAACTAGGTTTTTTGGGAGATATTTCATCTTCAATTAAAGGAGAACAAACTAATTTAATTCCAACATTTTCCTTGGAAATTAACTCTTCTAACAAAATAGACCTCCTTTTTGATGCAGAGGCCAACCAAATCCCCTCTAACCCCATTAAGTTCTCCTAAAATTGGTCATTCAATAAATAATTTCTAATCTTTCCACATATTTTACAAGAGTTAGTTTCATGTGTAAGACTGTCTTGGTTTGGTCGACGGGGGAGTAACTTGAACAGAATTCCAACTGAAATTAGTGGTCTAGACGAAATGATGCAAGGTGGTATTCCTGAAGGTCATATCGTTTTAGTAGCTGGAGCAAGTGGTTCAATGAAATCCAGTGTTTCATTTGGAATGCTGTATAATTCTGTTATGCAAGGTCCTACTTCTGGTATATACGTTACACTTGAACAAAGCAAAGAAAGTTTGAGAGGCCATATGGCAAACATGGGTATGGATGTTGACGATAATCGTGTTAGAAATCGTATTGCAATTATTGATTTAGTAGATTTAAGAGTCAAATTAGATGAACAAGGCATGGGAGGAAAAGTTGATTGGATGGGCCAATTAATTAGGCAATTAAAAAACTACAGAGACAACATTGGATTTGAAGTATTAGTTTTTGATAGTCTTGGAGCATTCTTTACATTAACTAAAATGGAAAACCCGCGGGATGAAATTTTTAGATTATTTGAAGCCGTAAGAAGAATGGGTCTAACTGCCTTGTTCATTTGTGAAATGACTGGAGAAGATAAGAAACAATTTGGTGAATTTGGAGTAGAAGATTACCTTTCTGATGGAGTTATTCACTTGACTATGGAACGTAATGGCGATAACATTAGTAGAAAATTGGCAATAGTTAAAATGAGGCATACAGCACATGCTCTCGGATATTTACCATTTAGATGGAGCCCAGAAGATCAGAAATTTTCAATAAATTAATTTCATTCAACTGTCACAGATTTAGCTAAATTTCTTGGACGATCAACATTACATCCTCTTTCCTCTGCAATATTAAGTGAAAGCAATTGACAAATAATATTGTAAAGTAAGGGTTGTAATAAATCGTGTGTTCTTGGAACCTTAATAACCAAATCTGCATGAGAATCTGCTAAATCATCCTCTTGATGAGTAATAAAAATGACTTTGGCTCCTCTAGATGCTACTTCTCTAGCATTACCTAACAGTTTTTTATGACTAGAGCCTTCTGAAGCAATTACAACAATCGGAGTCCCTTCTTCAACTAGAGCTAATGGGCCATGTTTCAATTCTCCACCAGCATAACCTTCTGCATGAATGTAAGAAATCTCTTTTAATTTCAAAGCCCCTTCTAAAGCAATAGGATATGAGGTATTTCTTCCAAGGAAAAATGCATGGTTTTTATCAACAAAATATTGTTGAGCCTCCCATAATTTTGTTTTAATATTTTGATCATTTAACATACGTTCCATTGAAGTAGGCAGCATTCTTGCATGCCTATCAAAATAACTTAAATCTTCCCTGTGGAATGTTTTACTCAATTGTCCTAACTTCATTGCCACCAATAATCCACCTAAAACTTGTCCTGTAAACGCCTTAGTTGAAGCGACACCAATTTCAGGACCTGCTCTAATTCCAAGTAAGGAATCAACATTCCTAGCTATTGTGCTACTTTCTACATTTACAATTCCTAAAGTAGGATATCCTCTTTCTTGAGCCGCTTCAATTGCTGCTAAAGTATCTGCAGTTTCTCCTGATTGGCTTATTCCAATTACTAAAGATTTAGGCCCTGAAGGTGCACCATATCTAAATTCATGCGCATGGTCTAATATCACTGGTATTTTTGATAATTGTTCAATATAATATCTTGCTAAAAGTCCTGCATTATATGCTGTTCCACATCCAACTATTCTTAATAAACGGGGATTAAATGGTATTGAAAAACCTTTGATTTTATCCCGAGATAACCTTCCTCTTAAACAATCTCTAACAACTCTTGGCTGTTCATAAATTTCTTTCAGCATAAATGTAGGATAACCACCTAATTCTGCCTCACCCAACTTCCATTCTAGTTTTTTAGCCTCTACTTCAACAAATTCACCATCAACGTTAAAAATTTGAACTTCAGAATTTGTTAAAATCCCCCAATCACCTTCATTAAGATAGAATACTTCTTCTGTCAAACCAACAACACAAGAAACATCACTTGCTAAAATTCCTCTTTCACCATCATGTGAAATTATCAACGGAGCAAACTTTCTTGCGAATAAAATAAAGTCATTTCGACCATTAATCACTACAGCAAGTGCAAATGAACCTTCTAATTTATCTAAAACTAATTTCCAACAAGAAAGTATTTCTTCTTCCTTTGCTTTTTTAATATCGATTCCCGAGTTTTCAAATTCAATTGACAATAAGTGAGCTACAAGTTCTGAATCTGTTTCTGATTCAAATGCAATTCCTTCATCTATTAATTTTATTTTATTTCTTAATTCAACTTCATTTTCAATAATTCCATTGTGTACAACTGCAATTTTTGAATCCCTAGAAAAATGAGGGTGTGCATTTTCTTTAGTTGGTGCTCCATGTGTTGCCCATCTAGTATGAGCTATTCCACATTCAGAATTTGGTAAATCTTCGACTAATGGCTCTAGATTAGATAAAGGACCAACTGCTCTTTTACGTATCAATTTTTTACCATTTACTAAGCAAATACCAGAGGAATCATACCCTCTATATTCCATTCTTTTTAGGCCTTTGATAAGTAATTCTGTTGTACTAGAATCTCCAGTAACTCCAAATATTCCACACATTTCAAGTCCCTCCAATTACTCTAGATCCAGTTTCGTGTTCTCCTTCAAGTTGTATTCTTCTGCTTACGTATACTTGAGAGCCTAACATTGTCCCTGGTGCACAAATAACTCCTTGTTCTAGCATACAGGCTTCCCCAGTTACTAATCCCAGGCGTCGAATATGGTAATGTGTGTTTCTAACAATTTTATCTACAGAAGCAGCATCTACCTCCACATTTGATTTAAGCGAAGTAGCTGGACCAATAATTGAATGATGTATTGAACAATTTGAATCAATTTGAACTTCCCCCATTATCAATGAGGATCTTATTCTTGTATATGGTCCAATTCTACAACCAGAAGAAATAGATGTAGAACCAGTAATTACTGCAAGCGGACCTATTTCACAATTTTCTCCAATATGCACTGGTCCCTGAATTACACAACCTGCATGAATTATTGTTCCGTCCCCAATATATACATCTCCATCAATTGTAGAATTATCTGCAATTTCAGCATCTTTTGAGATGTTACGTTGCGTTCTTTTTAATAAATAACGATTTAATTTATTTAAGTCCCAAGGATGGTCTACATCATGCCAATTTTCTGTTCTAACTGTTTCAATTTTCAAACCATCTTTAATTTGTTTAGAAATAGATGTTGACAATTCTGTTTGGCCTTCTTCAAAATCTAATTTTATTTTATCAATAACGCCCCTACTCAATAACCAAACTCCTGTTGAAACAATTCTGCTTCTAATTTGGTCTTTGTCTGGTTTTTCAGTAATGCTCTTAACAGTACTTCCTTTTAATTTGATTACACCAAAATTTTGAGGTGTGTTATGCTCACTAACAAGCAATCCATCACCTTTAATTTTTAATAATGAATTTATTGATTTAGAATCAACCATGTTGTCGCCATTTAAAATTAAAACTCTATCATCATGTTCAACTAAGGAAAGCCCTGTAATTAACGATCCTACGGTTCCCCTATCACTTTGTTGCTTAGAATATGTGATGTTTAAATTAAAATTTCTTCCCGAACCGAAATGAGTTAAAATTCTCTCTCCTGCATAATTATGAACAATTATTACATCTTTGATTTTTGTTTCTTCAAGTTCATGCAACAACCATTCAAGCATGGGTTTTCCAGCTAATGGAAGCATTACTTTACTTCTAGAATCGGTTAACCCACCTAATCTTTTACCTCTACCTCCGGCTAAAATTATCGCTTGCATATCAATCAAATCAAATATATTTTATGAGAACAAAGTGGACAAGTTATTACTTTTTTATTTAAATCTCTTGACATGAATTTAGCTTTACACTCTGTACACGTTATTTCAGTTTCTAGCGGCGGCAATGCAGGTAAATCTCCTAATGGTGGTAAATCTCCTAATGGTGGTAAATCTCCTAATGGTGGTAAATCCCCTAATGGTGGTAAATCTCCTAATGGTGGTAAATCCCCTAATGGTGGTAAATCCCCTAATGGTGGTAAACCAATTATT
>NZKH01000041.1 GCA_002692465.1 Methanobacteriota archaeon
AAACTAGGGCCGTGGAAAAATCTAGAATAAATGAAATTTGAGCTGTTGGTAACTGGTCCTGCCTCTGGCAACCCAATCGTTGATTTTTTACTTGACTCATATGTTTTTGATAATTTAACAAAGGCAGAATGATGTTGTTTTGGTTGCCCAAACACCTGTCCTTCAGAATTAATCAAGTCTGATTCCATTATACAATGTACTTCTGTACCATCTCTTTTTGCAATGACTCGGACTTTTTGTGTGGGGCGAATTAATTTCACAGGCAGACCAAATTTTACATCTTTAAATCCAGATACAAAACTATTAGGTGCAAGTAAATGAGAGCATTGAGCAAATAATTCTAATGCCATTACTCCAGGCAAATAAGGTACATCTTCAATAGAGTGATCTTCTAAAAAGGGATATGTTTCCACATCAAAAGTTGTTTCAACTGTAATTGATTCCCCTTCCTTGAAACTAACTATGTAATCAATTAAACTCATTTGACCCTGATCTTCAATAATTGATGAAATTTCACTAGGCATTAATAACGGAGGATCTCTTTGTACCCCTAATTCATCTAAAATACCTAAATTACCTGCAATTACAACTCTCCTTTTCCCATTACTTAATATTTCATCAACAAATAATTTTACTCCTTTTTCAAGTCCTACAGTTTGTATTCCTGCTTGTTCAAACACCTTTTCAATAGAACCTTTAGTGGCCATTCCTACTTCTCTCCAACCAGTCCAAGCGATAGCTATCGCTCTAGTTTTATTAGTTGCATTTAATCTAGACATTTCCGCATCAAGAATACAATTTGCTGCAGAATAATCTGTTTGGCCTGCATTTCCAAATCTTCCAGCAATGCTTGTAAAACAACACGCAATTCTAAGATCTTTTGTTCCACTAATTTCAGCTGTATTAACCAAATTAATCCACCCTTCAGTCTTTATTGAAACTACTTTTTCAAAAATTTCAGGGTCTTTATCTCCAATTAATTTTGAGTCTTCAATACCTGCTCCATGAATTATACCTGTAATAGGGCCAAATTTCTGTCCAATGTCTTTTCCTACTTTTGAGAGGTTTTTATAATCTGTAACATCACAACTATAATACTCAGAATTATTTCCTGTGGATTTAATTGCATTAATTGTTAAATGAATATCTAATGATCTTGTAAATGGTTTCCAAGCATTTTCCCATTGTACCATGTTCACTGCGCCATTTTCTTCAATTAATTTTTCTCTAAGCAATAATTTTCTTTCATTTAATTGTTCTTCAGTATCATTTACCCATTCAGATGTCTCAGGGATTAATTCTGTTCTCCCTAACAAAATAAAAGTCGCATTTGAATCTCTACATGATGACGCTAAAGCAATACATGATGCTGCAGTGACTCCTGAACCACCACCTGAAACAAGTAATATATCGTCAGATCTTAGTTTTGAACGCTCTTCTATCAATGATTCATCAAATAATACTAATTTCCACCGTCTTAAATCACGATCTAAACCTACTTCTACTAACTTATTTTTACATAATGATTCTTTAACTATGTGCTTAGCTAATTCTTGAGTGTTTGAAATTAATTCAGGGTGTACATCTAATGCTGTACATTTCAAATTGGGCCGTTCTTTAGCATATGATTTTACAATTCCATGGGCTCCTGCGGCAACAGGATTGAAGTGAGAACCTCTATTCCCGTGCCTTCCATCCATTGCTGAAACACTAACTACAATTCCAGAATTAATATTACTAAAATCAGAATCTAATTCATGTAATAAATTAAACAATGAATTTGTGGAAATTGTTGTTTGAATTTTGCTATTTTTCAGACTCCATTCTAAACCTGCAAGGTCCAAAGGCGCCAAATGAATTAATCCACCTAAATTTCCAACAGAGGCTACATGGTTAGCTACCTCTAACATCTGACTATCTGAATTCGGGTTTGCTCTAAGCAATGGAACCTCATTCTTTTCTTCAATTGAAAAATCTTTAACTGAAGTATCTAAACTTAATAAAATTACTTTTGCGCCTTTAGATGTTAATTCATCAGCTATTGATTCACCTAAATTCCAATCTTCATCAGTAATTAAAATTGTTCTGCCATTAATATCGATTTCATCATCAACTAATTCTTCGGCTTCTTCAACTTCAACCTGCCATCTACGTACTTCTGTATCATCAATTACATCATTTTTAACAATGGTTTTTTCTTGAAACGATTCTATTGTTAGATCTTCTACTACATCATTTTGTTTTGAAATATCTTCATTTTCGAAAGTTCCTGTATCAGACATTTTTGAAATATATGATGCTATATGATTTAATGTTGGGTGTTCAGACAATACAAAATTATCATCCACAGGAAGTTCGAATTTTGTTCTTAAATCTCCCATCATTTCAGCCTGTTTTACAGAATCAACTCCTAATTCCCCTTCTAAATCTTGATCAAAGCCAATGAAATCTTCGGGATATCCTGTATGTTCAACCACAACTTGTAAAACAGCACTCTTAATGTCATCATCAACTTCGATAATTTCTAAACTTACAGTACTTTCATCTTCTTGAGTTTCTACATTTACCTCTAATGACTCTTTTACTTCTTCCGAAACAACGGGAGACTCATCAGTGTCACCTAAAGCGGGAGTACCCCCATCTCTCATTTGCGTTAAATATGAAATCATATGGTTTAGTGTTGGATACTCAGACAATACAAAATTCTCATCCACAGGTAAACCAAAATATTCTCTTAAATCTGCCATAATTTCCGCTTGTTTTACAGAATCCACTCCTAATTCTCCTTCTAAATCTTGATCAAATTCAATAAAGTCTGCGGGGTAACCAGTATGTTCAACAACCGTTTCTAAGACCTTTTGTGTGATTTTATCATCAGCTACAATTTTTGGAGGCTTGGTAACTTTCGGTTCAGCAATAGGCTGCACAAGTTCTTTTGTTTCTATTGGCTTCTCTAAGTCCTCATAGGTAGATTTTGTTTCTAATTCAGCATCAAATTCTGGAATCACCCATTCAGTTCCTTGTATCCCTCCAATAATATTTTCATCTGGATTTCTCCAACCAACTAATTTTCTTTCAAAAATTCTTAATTCAATTTTATCACCAGTAATTTTTTCAATCCAATTAAGTACATTCTGTTGTTGAATTCTATTTGTGGTTCTTGCAATTCTCTTAAACAAAGTTAGAGCCATTTGACTTCCAAATCCTGCAGCATGACGTAAAGCATATTCAACATCATACTCTCCCCCTTCAGATAGTTTCAAGGTTCCTAATTCTGGATCTGCTTCTTTAAAATTAGCAATAGGGGGCAACTTTCCTTTTGCAAGACCATATATTGTAACTGCATCTTCTATTCCAACACCCATTGGGTGTCCTGTGAAACCTTTGGTATTCGTGATTACTAATTTTTCTGCTGAACTTCCAAATGCCTTCCTTAATGCGTTTATCTCTGCTGAAGCAGAACCACCTCTTGGAGGTGTAGCAGGTTCATGCGACATGAAAGTTGTTTTTTCTGCAATCTGGTGTCTATCAAAGCCCCACATTGTTTCCATTTGAGAAATGAATTTGTCAAACGATTCTGAAACATGTTCAACATCTAACCTTGTTGGATGAAACGCCGAGTTACCGATATGCGAACCTAGTAACTCACAATATGGTGTAACACCTCTATCTCTTGATGCGCTTTCTTTTTCAATAACAAATGCAGCACCGCCCATTCCGAGTAACATTCCATTTCTTCTAGCATCAAAAGGAAGGCTTACTTCTTCAACTATATTTCCAATAGAATGAGCACCTGCACCAGCAAAACCTGCACCTATCCATTCCAATAAAACGTCACTAGTAGTATCATCAGCACTAACAACAATTACTCGAGAGGCTCTACCTGTTGTAATCCAATCTTCCGCTATCGAAAATGCCGCAGGAGTTGATGCACAAGCATTATTTATCGCAGTATTAGGACCTTTTGCACCAATCCATTGTGCGAATTGACTATGCCCCATTGACAAAATCTGTAATAAAAATCTTCTATCAAAAGTTCCATTCTCATCAGCTCCATTATTTGCTGCGTGTTTCAATAATTCTTCATAACCAGGGAATACAGAAGCAAAAATAACTCCTGTTGTTTCTCTTTCAGATACGGGTAATTTCCAACCTCTCACAAGTCGTTTTCCATTACTACTAACTTGTTCTTCAGAAACCAAAGGTAAACCAGCATCACGTAATGCTTCTAACCCTGATGCAAATGCTAATTTAGTTGTTATATCCATTGCAGATGTGATTTTTGCATCTATTCCATACTGTTCAACTAAATCAAAATAGCCTCCTCTTCCTGCTAATTGGGGTATCATATCAAATGTTTCACAAGGAACTAATTCTGAATTTCCATTACTATCTTTAACAATTCTCACGAGATTCTTATCCAATAACCTTTGTTTATATTCATCAGATAATTCAGTAATAAAATTCTCACCATCAATAATTCTTTCAAGAGTATTTGGATCAAAAACTTGATCTAATCCAGGTAACCCCAAACTAACTCCACTTACTACAAAAGAGTCTATTTTTCTACTATTCTCAATTAAAGAAGGTGAATTATTAATTATTGAATTATTAAATTTGTTTGACATTCCTATTGACTCTGGAACAGACTCGATACATTCAACCAATTGTGAAATTGTTTTTGCTTCTTTAAGTGATTTGTTACATACTGCTTTTTGTGAAATTTTAATTTTTAATTTTTCTAAATCACTAGAATTTATTCCCAAATCAGTTATTAAATCTACATTCCCTTTACAAACTGAACTTGGGTAGCCACTAAATTCTGAGCAAACATTAGCAACCCAATCTTCAATCGAAAATTGAGGTGCTTTCTTTGCAATTATTTTTGGAGTCTCTATTTCTAATGGCTTAGATATTTCAACTTCTGTAGACTTTCTTGTTGATTCTATTGGCCCAGCTCTAAATGATTCTGAATATATTTCATTTTCAAGAGTCGGATTTACAATCTTTTTTCCCAAGATTGCTAATTGACCTAAAGAAGAAAGGAAAGACCTAATTCCCCCTTGCTTAGGATGATTTGTCATTATTGATACATGTTCATGATCTTTTAGAATTTGGCCACAAAAAGTAGTTAATGCTCTCTTTGGACCTACTTCTACAAAAATAGTTGTATCTTCTTCATACATATTTTCAATTTGTCTTGTCCATTCCACCGGTGAGGACATTTGAGGAGTTAATTGAGGAAGTATTGTTTCTTTAACAGTAAAACCATCTTCACATTTTGATGGATAAAATTCTCCATCATAATTTGAAGTAATAGGTATTTGTGGCAAATTAATTTCTAAATCTTCTAAAAATCGTTTCAAAGGTTCATTTGCAGGTGCAACAATACTTGTATGGAAAGCATGACTTGTTGGTAAAATTACGCAATTAATTCCTAATTCTTCGAATTTTTTTATTGCATTTTTAACTCCATCAGTTTCACCTGCGATTACTGTCATCATTGGAGAGTTCTTGTTTGCTGGAATCACGTAATCTTCCAATTCATACAAAACATCCTCTATTTGCTCATAAGGTGCAGTAATACTAGCCATTAACCCTTTATCAGGAACATCTACACTTCCCATCTCTGTTCCTCTAGCTGCAGCAGCACGTAATGCGTCGTGGAATTGTAAAATCCCTGATACCATCAATGCTGCATATTCTCCAAGGCTATGTCCTGCCACCATATCTGGAACTTGCCCGTGCTGACCAAGCAGTCTATTTAATGCCAAATCAGCAGTTAGCATTGCAGGTTGAGTGTATTCTGTTTGTTTCAATTTTTGTTCTGCTTCAATCATTTCATCTTTAGTTAAATTTGATCTTAATACAAATTCTGATAGTTTTTTCCCATCTAATATCTCTATCATGGTTTTATCTGCTTCTTCCCAAGTCTCTTGAACGATTCCATACCTTAACGATAAATCATATGTCATTCCAACATATTGTGAACCTTGTCCGGGAAATAAATGTGCTATTTTATTTTCTTCAATTATTTCTTTTCTAGTAATAAAAATATCTTGACTTGCGAGGAATATCCATTTACTTTCATCATCAATATTTTCTAACAATAAATCTAATTTTTTAAAGAAATCATCCCATTTAGTGGCAACCAAAGCTAATCTTAAACCTTGACAAACAAAATCTTTTGATTGTTTTGATAATTGCTCAGATAATCTTATCCCATCAGGAGAATTATCAAAATTTTCACCTAATTTCGAATATTTTGATTTTAATTCGGTAATTTTTGATTTTATCTCATTTGTATTGTTGGCATTAATTAGAAGTAAACCACCTTCTATTAATTTTAATTCTTCCCAAGACATTTTTGGCTCTAAAGTAGAATTAGAAACTACAGGAGTGTTATTTGAGGATTGATTTAGATTTCCAGTATATGCCAACCACCTTTGTTTCCATTCATTAGATAAATTATAATGTAATTTTTCATCATAAGACTCTAAGGCAATATGGAAATTAGTCCCACCAAAACCGAACGCAGACACTCCTGCCCTAAAGGGGGTTGAATCTTTGGAAGTCCACTTTTCTGATTCTGTTGGGACAAAAAAAGGATTTTTGCTCCAATCTACTGTATCATTTGGTGTTTCAAAACCTGCACTTGGCGGAATAATTTTGTTTGAAACAGCAAGTACAGCCTTGATTGTCCCGGCTATGCCTGCTGCTGCTTTTAAATGTCCAATCTGACTTTTTATCGAACCTACAGCTACATTTTCACCGTAAGGCAATTCCTTAAAAATTTCAGTTAAAGTACCAAGTTCTGTTGCATCTCCAACCCTAGTAGATGTTCCATGTGCTTCAATCAATCCAACAGTCTCAACAGAATAACCTGCTTGACTATATGCCCTATTTACTGCCTGTGCTTGACCTCTTTTACTCGGTGCTGTAATGCCTTTTCCACGGCCATCAGAACTAGCACCAATTCCTCTTATTACAGCATGAATATTATCGCCATCTGAAATTGCATCATTCAATCTTTTTAGTACGAGCGCACCTGCTCCTTCCCCCATTACAAAACCATTTGCACGAGAGTCAAAAGGAGTTGAATGAGTTGCTGAAAGTGCACCGATTGCGCTAAATTTCGAATAAGTTGCTGGATCCATTGTCCTATCACTTGCACCAGCTATCGCCATGTCAACCTGCCTTAATTGCAATAATCTACAAGCATCAAGAATTGCAGCCATTGAAGACGCACAAGCAGCATCTGTAGTGTAATTAGGCCCTTGTAAATCTAACAAATTAGCAACTCTGCCCGCAACAACATTTGCTAATTCCCCAGGCATTGTATCTTCATCAATTTTAGGAAGATCTTTTGTAATTTCATCAAGAAATGTTGCTTCATCTTGTAATCCTGATTCTTTTGCAAGACGTAATGTTCTTTCAGCCCAAACTCTTTGATTTGATAAATTTCTATTTTCTCCACCTAATGCATTCGCAAAAATAACACTTGTTTTCCCTCTAGGTGGTTCTGAACATCCCTCTCCTAAATAACCCGCATTTTCTAAGGCTGAAGCGGAAACAGAAACTGCCCATTGTTGACAAATGTCAATTTGAGGTAAAGTTCCAGGTGGCTGACGCCATCTCCTCCAATCAAAATCATAATCCTCAATAAAAGCACCTATTTTTGAATATGTCTTATTTTCCCCACCATCTTCATTGAAAAAATCTCTAGGATCCCACCTGCTTTCTGGTACTTCTTTAAATGATACATGTTTAGAAAGTATATTTTCCCAAAATTTCTCAATGTTTTCAGAATCTGGGAAAATACACGACATCCCAATTATTGCTATAGGCTCAAATGGGCCTTGTGAATCATCTATTTCTGATACATCACCCATTAGTCATCACCCATTATGGAACCTGGTACCATAGTTGAAGAATAACCCGCGTCAACATGAATACATTGGCCTGTTACTCCAGATGATAATTCTGAAGCTAACCAAATTGTACATCCGGCAACATCATCTTGGTTCACATTCCTCCTCAAAGGAGAGTTTTCTTCCACATGATCTAATATTTTATCAAAACCAGGAATTCCTCCTGCAGCTATCGTTTTAATTGGTCCACTAGATATTGCATTCAAACGATGGCCTTCAGGACCTAATTGACAAGCCAATTCCCTTGTCCAACTTTCCAATGCGGCTTTAGCAATTGACATCACGCCATAATTAGGTACAAATCTTGTAGATGCTGCATAAGTTAGAGTAATGGTTGATGAGTTATTATTCAAATAAGGCATTGCATGCCGCATTATTCTTTGTAGGGAATTAGCTGAAATTGTAATTGCTGTATTTATAGCATCATCATCAACAAACAAAATATGTCTATCAAAACATTCCCTTGGTGCAAATCCAATTGCATGAACCATGACATCAACTTTCAAATTGGGATTCTCTTTTTTAAATTCATTGAAAAATTCTGCAGTGGTTTCATCACTAGCAACATCCAATGGGTAAAAACCAGCAATTTCTGGTAATTTATCCTTTAATTGAAAAACTCTAGACATAAATCTCTTCTGGTAACCTAAATACAATTTACATCCTGCTTGTGCTAACCTTTGACAAATTGCCCAAGCAATAGAATCTTCAGAAGCCACTCCGAAAACCAAGGCTACTTTACCATTCAAACCTAGAATAAACACACCCGATTGCATGTATCGTAAAAACTAGTGTATGACCATTACCCATCAGCGGCCCCTTCGGGGCCGAGTTCTAAGGTTAATTTAATTCGCCATAAATCATGTTAGGTAATTCTTGATGTATGTTATAGAACATCTCTTCATCTAACCCATTTTCTTCAGCTAATAATGCCAATTGCTGTGTTCTTTTTGGCACTGTTTTTGGACCTAAAACTGCGCCTGGCCTCCTTGGATCATCCATATAATCGGTTTCCAACATAAATCCATGATCACTCAATTTACAAGTTTCAACTAATGTGTTAATACCATCCTTACCGAGATTAACACTTGGAGTTATTTTTCCAACCATCGAAATTGATACATCCGCTGGTGCAAAATGCCTAACTAGGTAAATCGGATTCAATCCTACACGCTCCGCCATAGATTCTAAATCACCATAAGTTTGGTTACCATTCTCTTCCATATGTAGTTGCAAGGGTATTTTTTCTTTTTTTGCCAAAGCCATTGTTTCTTCTAATAATTTATTAGATAAACCAATCACTTCATCTGAAGTTTTCCAATGGGGTCTACCAACCTCTCCAATTGCAACAGCTTTACCCTCTTGAACAAAATCAAGCGCTATATCGATGCTATCATTATAATTTTCAATTGCTCTTTGTGCACCTTTTTCGCCTTCTTCTTCAAACCATAACTCAAATTGATGGGCGAAGGCTGCTGGATGTGGACCAAGAACAACCCTCACATTAATCTCAACCTTTTCTCTAACTTGTTCTGCCATTAAAATAGTATCAAAATAAGAGTTTTTATGTTCTTTTTTTGTAGTTGGGGGAGAACTAAAATTAGGACAATGTACTAAAATTAATCCCGTCCCACCTGCTTTTTTAAAATCCTCAGCGGCCGACAAAAATCTACCATTCCGATTTAAATGAAAATGGTTGTCAACAATTGGCCCATTCCACTTACCATTGACTAAAGACATAAATCAATCAGCCTCTGAATTTAATTCAGACTTAATCAAAATACCATCCTCTAGTAACCTTTCTTGCCAATAAACGGCGGCCATTGCAACAAGATTTGCATGTGTTGCATTTTCAACAACTACTTTTCCGTTTTCCCACATAAATAAAGTAATCTTGTGTCGTTTGTCTTTCACTTTAACGCAACCTAAACGATCATCTTTCTCTACTATTTTCCCTAGTTTTTTGATTAAACGTTCGATATTTAATTTATCTTGAAATTTAAACGAGGCTATAATTCCCCCTAGCTCTGCCTTTAATCCTTCATCTGACTTACCTAAGAGTAACAAAAATTCCTTGGCTGCATGCCTTGCCACCTCCATCCTATTTGTTCCATGAATTACAATTCGGCCTTCTTTATCTACAATGATTGTTGCTCGTGGTGTTGCTAATGTATGAACTGCAAAATCATCTTGACGAATAGCTCCTAATTTAGTTACAGCCACATCTAATTCTATTGGAACTGGTGGAACAAATCGAATAAGTTGGTTCTCAACTCTAACTGTTGGCGCTTCGCTCATTCCTCTTCCTCATTTAATTCGGAAAAGGTTTCAGTACATAACGGCATTTCTGCCAAAGGCATTTTTTCTAGCGCATTAAACAATGATTTTCTCTGTGGCAAAGAGGCAACTAGTAAAAGTGTAGGACTCTCAATCCCTGAATTTCTCATCTCAGATAAAGCACCTCTAATTCTAGATGCATATCTTTCATCTCTTTTTTGTTTCAATTCCAAACTGATGTTGTTTTCTATACCAACCCACCAAGCTGCAGAAATTGCAGAAGCTACAGCAAATTCAGAAGATTCTCCTGATTTAACTTTAGCAATTTTCAACATTTTTGACAAATTTTTCTTGAATTTCCTACGTGACCAAAGATTTGAAAACATCTTTAACGGCCTTGTTAATTCTAATGCGTGCATTTCTAACCAATTACACCACTTATCATCTGACAAGGGGGGTTCAATAAAAAAAACCGGTTTATTCCCCCTTATTGCATATTTATGTAATCTACGAGGTTCTGGATCCGGAAACTTGCAGGTTTGAATATTTTCTAATAATGACAAACCTCCCAATAATCTAGAAAAGTCACCACCTTGTGAACTTGCACCAACAAAATTAATTCCGGGGCTCTTTTTTTCTAATTCTTCTTCATGCTCCCACAGTTCTATTTCCTCTTCAGATACCATCAAACCTAATCCTGACCAAGTATTCCTTGGCCTCAATGTATTTGGATAAACTACAGTAGGTAATACTCCATGAATTTGTACTATCCCCCCATCAGGATCTTCCCAAAGTAAATCATCCCAATCAAGGAATGCTTCTGAAGAAGAGGGCCGACCCATATATGCCCGTCAATCAACATATTGTTAACTCTCCGCGCGCTTTATTGATATGTGAGTGCTTTCAGGGAGTGTTTGAGAATATGGAACCATTTAGCACAGAACCTGTAGTATTAATTGAAGAAGTGTTTCCACAAGACACTAATTCTTATGGCACACTTTTTGGCGGAAGACTGATGTCCTTGATGGATAAAGCTGCTGGAATTGTATGTTCAAAATTTGCCCATCGTGAATTTGTAACAATCTCAATAGATACCCTCAAATTTTTGCATCCAGCACACCAAGGAGATTTAATTGAAATAACTGCAAAAATAGTCTTTACTTCCACTCACTCTGCCGCTTGTAGAGTTATTGCAAAAAGAATTAGTAAATCAGATTGGAAAGGAGATATAATATGCACAGGATTTTTCTTTATGGTAGCAATTGATAACCAAATGAGACCAATACCGATACCTCAATTTAAACCTCAAAACAAAGAAGAAGAAGATCTTTGGAACGAAGCTAAAACAATTCGTGAAGAAATGATAAAATAATTTTTATTATTATCTTTTATCTTTAGGAACTGCTGGTCTATCTAAGAATAATGGTTCTCCTTCTACCCAACCTGGACAGTTGTCTTCAACCCAATCTCTAGTTGCCCATTCGCATATATCATATCCACCTGAAAGTATACCGGATCTTTTTATGTATCCTACTTTAACAATATCCTTGTCTTTAGATAGAACATTCCCCAATTGTTGGGACGTTGTTCCATGCCTCATTGTGCTATTTATATGCTCAAGAATTTCTGCTGTATTTCTTGGGCGGTCTTCTAAATATTTCTTTATCTTCTCTCTTATTCTTACTGTTTTCATCTTAGTCACATCCATTCAATGCCGTATTGAGTCATCGGATATTAGGAAGGATAAGAGATTCTCATATAACTGTTGTCTTTAATTCGGTAACTTTGTTACACTAAAATGATAAAATGACCTCTAATTTTTACATAAAAAAAATTTATCGGGGATATAATTGTATTCTCCAGTAGAAATATGTAACATTATGTAACTATTTCTTTATTTTTATAACAATAATTTAATTAGTAATGTTTGGCTTGGTTTAATTGGTGACAATACTTGCCAACTAAAATTAGAAGCGGATATCAAAGAAGAGTCCTGGATTGGTTGGCAGATGGTGGGGGAAAAATTAGTGAAGCCGCCAAAGATCTGAAATTAAGATTGCCGCACGCATCTGCTACATTCAAAAAAATGCGCACTGAAGGGCTAATTACTGTCGATCAAAGTGAACATCAAAAGGGCTCAATACAAAGATTAACTAACAAAGGTTGGAACAAATTAGAGCTTGATGAACTTGCTAGACTTTCCGAAATAAATTTGAATAAAATACCCACAAATGCTGAAGGGTGCTTGATTGCAAGAGATGGTCCAATGATTGTATTAGGTTACTTAAAAAAACCATCAAAGGAGGGTTTTATACTGCCCTCAAACCCGACCACAATGGAGGATTTTGATTCAGATGACTCCACAAGAAATAGAGGGGGGGAGGCAGACTGGGCGTG
>NZKH01000042.1 GCA_002692465.1 Methanobacteriota archaeon
AAGATTTCCCTGCACTTGCATTAGTTGAAGATTCTGTACCCAAGCATCCAGTAAGAGTTTACCAAGGAGATAATTTAGGTGTATTCATTGCAGAGGTTCCTTTCCCTCCAGAACAAGATATTTCATTTGCAAATACTGTATTAGAATGGTTTACTAAGGGTGGATTTAGTAAATTGATTATTGTTGATGGATTAGTTAGACAATCTCCAGATGAAGTCGAAGGTCCAGGTTTATTTGCTGTAGCGTCAATAGAAGAAACAAGAAATGCTCTTCAAAAATTAGGAATTGAATCGATTAAAAGAGGAGTTGTAGCAGGTATTGCAGGTTATTTACTAGCAGAAGGACATAGAAGAGGATTAGATGTTACCGCATTGTTAGCAGAATGTAATCCGACATTTCCTGATCCAAAAGCTGCAGCAACAGCAATAGAGGCAATTACAGAGATTACAGGATTAGAATTATCTCTTCATGAATTATTAGAGCAAGCACATCAATTTGATGCTAATTTAAGAGAAGCACTTGAAGCTAGAATGGCGAGATTACCAGCTCCAGAAGATGATGATTATGATACTCAAGATCCAATGGTTGGATAAATTAGATATTATTTGATAATTTAAATAATCGTTTTTACAATTTTTATTAATTCATCCCATTGCGCATTAGTTTGAACTGCAGGAGTTGAAATAACAGAAATAGACGCTTTGAAACCCTGTTCTTTTAATGCAACAACTAATTTTTTAGGGCTTGGGGGCCCTCCAATATCTATCCATTGTGGCAATTCATCCATAGTTACTAATCCATTTGTTCCTACAGCATCTTTTGATTCATGTAATCTCTTTATACTGCGAATTATTCCTCTATTTGATTTTTCTATGTCTTCGTCTTTCCAACCTGCTAATGAAATAATATACTCATCTTTTTCTTTAGAAATGCCACAAATTTCCAAAGCATATTCTTCTGTTAATTGTTCTAAAACATCTTTTCTTGCTAATGGACCAATCCATAACGGGCCACTAACCTTACCATTCGCTAAAGACTCTGGAGGAGAATTATAGGGCAACAATACTCTTGGTTGTGGGGTTTTTGCACATCCAAAACTATGCAACCCCGCCTTTATGGATGCATCAATAGTTTTTTTATCTGGTTCATTAACTCTCCAACCAAGATTTTCATAAACGTTTGAAGCATTCTTTTTTCCAGGGGTTACTAACACACTTACTCTTGTATGATGTCCATCAAAAACAGACATTAGTGGTTCAATAGAACGTTCATGTTTTGCAGCACATAGAGCAATATTGCCTAATAGGATTCTCATAGCAGTATCATGAGTAACAGTATCGTTAACAGCATAGGCAGCATATCTTCTTCTAGTAACTTGAGGATATGTTCCACATAGGGCTGCAGTATCAGTAGCACTAACTTGTAATATTGCTTTACGTGCTAAATTTTGCATGGCAGAATCAAGAAATGGAATCGGAGAACCGTACGGATCAATGTCTATCCATTGCCATCCTCCTGAATATACAATTTGTCTTAGGTCACCCTTTTGAATTGATAATTGTTCAGGGTTGGAATTGTTGGGAGGATGCTTTTCATGATTTGCTAATGCCCATGAAATAGACTCCTCATCACGATCTACTGATATGATGTCTAGCTGTTCTGCAAGTTCGGGAGGTAATTCGTTTAACCATCTTCTTGAACGTAAAGAACTTGCAGCTAATCCATCTAAAACCCGTAATTTACCTTCATTTAACAACCACTTATTACGTATAGCCAATCCCAATAATAACACACTTCTAGTTCTATTATTAGCCATTGCAACATTATGAAAAACTGGAGAATCATTTTTGTTTCCAGGGCCAACTCTCCATTCTGCTTGGCCTTTAACATTAGGAATTTGTAGTAATGTTCGTCCTTCTATCCAAGAAATCCCTGGCCATCCCGGCGGTTTACCCTGCAAACTCACTACCTCAGTAGTGCTCAAAGCATATGTCGGGGTTGATATGAGTTACTCGATGTCCATTATCGTTAACATGCCCAACTATAGAGCATCCAGAAATATTTGAGTCTTCAAGCCAAGATAAAATTGAGTTTGCACTTCCTTTACTCACAACTACACATAAACCCATTCCCATATTGAAAGTTCTAGCCATCTCATAATCACTTACTCCTCCAACCTCTTGTAACCAATCAAATTCAGGTAAGGAAGGTAATGGGTTATCAATATGGTAACCAAGGCTTGGATGTAATCGTAAAAGATTGGATAAACCTCCACCAGTAATGTGTGCAACACCTTTAATGTCACTATAATCACAAGGGGTGTTGGTTTTCCGACATTGTTCAAATAAAGGAATCATCGGATTAACATAAATTCTAGTTGGATTAAGAAGCACCTCACCTAATGTTAAATTTTTATTAACATCAAATCTTTCAATCTCTCTATGTTTACTTGTAACATCAAATGGTGGGGGGGCTTCTAGATTAGCACTAGAAATTTCCAAAATTTTTCTAACGAGGGAAAACCCATTGGAATGAATGCCTGAAGAAGGTATACCAATTAGAACATCTCCAGAAATTATACTTTCACCAGTTAATTGGTCACCTTTTGGTAACCATCCCAAAGAAGTTCCAGACATATCTAATTCATTGACAATATCTGGAAGTGAGGCAGTTTCTCCTCCCGCCAAACTAACATTTGCTATTTTAGCAGCTTTTGCCAAACCCCGTCCTAAAGCTGCATGAACTTCAGGATCAGGTTTGGGGGTAGCAATGTAGTCCACAAAAGCAATTGGTTCAGCACCGATACATAATAAATCATTAACATTCATGGCCATACAATCAATTGGAACAGTTTCCCATTGTCCAAGTTTACTTGCTAACATTAGTTTACTACCAACACCATCAGTACACATCGCAAGAAGTTCATCACCAAAGTCTATGATGCCACTAAATCCTCCAGGATGATCAATTAATGAACCAATTTCTCCGGGTAAACGAGGAGGCGAATTTAATTCACTTACTAAGGAATTAACTGCTTTACCTTCTAAATCAATATCAACTCCACTACTTGCATAGTCCACCCCATTCTCGTCTGTCACATCATATCCTCCGCGTACTCCGTTTTGAGAGTGACGCTTCTGGCAAAATTTTTATTTTGAAAAATCTAGTAAAATTTTTATCATTTTAGACCCAGTAGAAACATCTAATTTTTGAAAAAGCGCTTACTGTAATTGATTGACCTTTCCAGTGGAAACAAGGGGGTAAAATCGCGTATATTAAGAACTATAGTGAACCGTTTTGCATACCCCGTGAGAGTGAAGTTATGCATGCTAATGAAATTAAAGCGCGTTGGATGACTTTTCTTGAAGAAAATTCTGATATTGGGGCACTAGCTTTGAATTGGCCTGAACAAAAGAGTTTAGTTGTTTCTTTTAGAGAATTGTTTAATTTCGATCAAGATTTTGCTAAAATATTATTGGACAATCCGAATTTATTTTTAAAATGTGGAGATGTCGGGTTAAGGGAAATTTGTAAAGAAAAAAATTATCAAATTAGTCCACAAATCAGAGTCAGAGATTTACCACCGGATCAGCGAAGAGCAGTTCGAGATATTAGGCAAGATGATGTAGGGAGTATGCTAGCACTCGATGCAATTGTTGTCAAAATAAGTGCTGTCAGACCAAGAGTTGTTGAAGCAGCATTTAGATGTTGTAATGGTAATTGTGAAGCAATTCAAATGATATATCAATCCAATGAACAAGAATTAGTAGAACCAATTATTTGTGACCCTAATACTGGTTGCGGTGCAGAAAAACCACAAGCAAGATTCGAGATTGTCCCGTCTCAAAGTATAATGGAAAATACACAATTTATAGAATTACAAGAACCTCCAGAAAAATTACGAGGAGGAGTCCAACCCGAAAGATTACGATGTTTAATCGAAGGAGAAATAGCTGGTGAAATTTTACCGGGTGATCGTATTGTAGCAAATGGTGAATTATTTGTTCGTTCGCAGAAAAAAAATAATAAAAAAACCCCAATATTTGATATTTTTCTGAGGATTAACTCATACGAAAAAAGAAATACGCCTTTTGAAGATGTAAAAATTTCTCCTGAAGACGAAGAACAAATAAAGGAACTTAGTTATAGAGAAGACATTTATGATTTAATGACTAGAAGCATTGCTCCTTCAATTTTTGGATATAATCATGTAAAGGAAAGTTTACTTTTACAAGTTTTTGGAGGAGTAGCAAGAAGGAATCCAGACGGCACTCGACAAAGAGGGGATATGCACATATTGTTAATGGGAGATCCAGGAACAGCCAAATCTCAGATGTTACATTATATGTCTGAATTATCTCCTAGAGGTCAATATACTAGTGGTAGGAGTGCTTCTGCCGCTGGTTTAACTGCGGCAGCAGTAGCAGATTCAACTAGTGATGGCCGTTGGACCTTAGAAGCTGGGGCCCTCCCTCTCGCGGATACAGGCCTTGCAGCAATTGATGAATTTGATAAAATGAGTGATGGGGATAGGTCCTCAATTCATGAAGCAATGGAGCAACAAACAATTAGCATCTCCAAAGCGGGAATAAATGCAAAATTAAGAACAAGATGCTCAATTTTAGCAGCATCAAATCCTAAAGGAGGCCGCTTTTTATCTCCAGATGAAGCAGGGCCATATACTAGACAAGTAAATCTACCCCCACCCTTATTTTCAAGATTTGAT
>NZKH01000043.1 GCA_002692465.1 Methanobacteriota archaeon
AAATATATTCCAGCGTTTCGTTATTCTGTTTGGTTATTGCTTGGATTAATCTGTGGAGCAATTGCAGGTTCGGTGATTGTATATTCGGCATTATCATATTTGGCATTATGAATTAAAAAATGTACAAATATTTTGTAATTCACTAAAAAATTCTAGGGAATAAAAACCGCCTTCTCTTCCTACTCCAGAACTTTTTACTCCGCCAAAAGGAACTCTCAAGTCTCTATGTAACCAGCAATTTATCCATACCATGCCAGTGTCTAGTTTTTTGGCAATACTTTCTCCAAGTTTAGTGTCTTCAGTCCAAATGCTTGCCGCAAGACCATATTTTGTACAATTTGCAATATTTATTGCATCTTCAATATCATTAAATTGATGAATTGTAACTACAGGTCCAAAGATTTCTTCAGTTGCAGTCCTTGAATTATGATTTAGTCCAACAATCACTGTTGGCTCAAAAAATGCTCCCTCTGAAATTTTCCCGTTTAGATTTGGGCGTTTACCACCAATAATAATTTCTCCACCTTCATTTTTAGCCAAATTAACATAACTTTCAACTTTTTCAAGATGCTCATTTGAAATTAAGGAGCCAAGTTTAGTATTTTCATCAAGAGGATCACCAATTTTCATTGTGGAAATTGATTTTAAAAATTGTTTTAAAAATGAATTGTATATTGATTCATGAACAAGAATTCTTGAACCACATAGACAAACTTGACCTTGATTTAAAAATGCAGATTTTACAATATTATCTATGTTTGAAATAATATCCGCATCGTCTAGAATTATGGTTGCATTTTTCCCGCCTAATTCAAGACTTATTTTTTTAAACATAGGCGCAGCACTTTTTGCAACAATTTTTCCAGTAGCAGTTCCTCCAGTAAATGAAATTAGATTTATGTCTGGATGTTCTACTAATGCTTGACCACAAGAATTACCATATCCATGTACTAAATTAAAAACACCTTTTGGTAAACCAACATTATGAATTACTTCTGCTAATAAATTTGCAGTCATTGGAGTTAATTCAGAAGGTTTTGCAATTACGCAATTACCCATAACCAATGCCGGTGCAACTTTCCAAGAAAGAAGGTATAAGGGTAAATTCCAGGGTGTTATTAACCCTGCAATTCCAACAGGCTTGTTGATGACATTATTCATGGCATCATTCATTTCAAATTGAGTTTTTTTCATTTTTCTAGCCAAATCAGCAAAAAACCTAAAATTATTTACTGATCTAGTTGCATCGACATTTCTGGCAAGAGATATGGGTTTACCCGTATCTAAAGATTCTAGAGTTGCAATTTCTTCGAATCTATTGTTTAATTCATCAGCAATTTTATCTAACCATTCTGCTCTTTCATGAATTGTTAATTTTGCCCAAGAAGATTTTGACGCCTTACATGCATCTACTGCATTTATGATGTCTTTTGCAGAAGATTGTGGAATTATGGCTATTTTTTCATTGGTTGCAGGGTTGAAATTATCTATTGTACAACCGTTAGTGGACTCTATAAATTCTCCATTGACATAATTGTTAATGACAATCATTCTTCTTCACCTATCACTCCTAAATCTTCAAAAACGCCATTTTTCACATGTTTTCTCCAATCATAAAGCCATCTGTCAGAATTTGGGTCCCATTCATCCCATGTAGGTATGCTTTCAAGAATTTCCAATTTTGATGGAGGAACAATTCCAGGTACAATGAATGCTTTTTGTTTATCTAGAGGGTATGGATTCCTTAATGTGAAACCTAAGACTCCAAGAATCGCTCTAGCTACATACCAAGTTGCTTGTGGATTCCATCCATGTGCTATTTTTATTACAATTCCAAGTCCTTTAGGAAAATCTTCGTGAATTATTGAAAGTCCAAGTAAACCATCAGCACCTTCTTTCGCTAATACTTGACCTTCACATGATTTTATAATTGTAGAATCTAGGCGATTAAAACCTCCAATTAAATCTGGATATTTTATCATAGATTCCCAAATCCAATCAGAATCTTTGTTGCGTACTAAATATGAAAATAAGATTGCTAATTCATTCACTGTGTTTGAAACTGTGGGTAAACCACAACCATCTTTTCCAATTTTTAGTGGTTCCCAATCATCACCTAGTATTTGTTTTAAATTAATTAGATAATGTTGGAATACTTCGTGACCAGGCAATGTATATCCTGCTCTGTTCCATCCTTTTAATTTACAACCTTTTAGAATTGCTGCATGCTCTCCTGAACAAGTGTGGTACCATCTTCTTGGTCTCCGAACTTGTCTTCCAAATTGAACTAGTGGAGTGTCTAATGGGGTTTGCATTAATCCCCATTCCGCTTTATTTAGGAGCGATTGTGCTGAAGCTACATGTTCAGTATCTCCGTTATGACTTGAGACTGAAATTGCTTTTTGTTCCCATGTTGTTACTGGTTCAAGAATATCTGCAAATGTTTTCATCATTATTGGTTTCATCATTGATCTTCCATAACAAAGAACATTCCCTCCAAATGAATGAATTATTTCATTTCCATGTGCCCATGCAACAGCACCATGAATTGTTGTTTCAGAAACTCCATTTCTTCGATAATCCACAAGTGGTTGCCAATTTACATCTCG
Source organism: Methanobacteriota archaeon (assembly GCA_002692465.1). Classification (GTDB taxonomy): domain Archaea; phylum Thermoplasmatota; class Poseidoniia; order Poseidoniales; family Poseidoniaceae; genus MGIIa-I. The sequence continues at coordinate 2,610 of NZKH01000043.1, forward strand.
TCCAGTTGCAATGCCTTCCTCTGACTTTCCCAATGGAGATTCTGGATAAACTTCACTACCTGGTTTTCCAGGAGCAACTGCAGTTTTTTGTTCATGTTTAATTCCCATATGATCAACTTTATTTTGTAAAATGTGGTGCTACTAATTTCATGAATGATGACATGTTTCTACAAACTCTTTCTGAATCATGATTGAAGAAATCAAACCATGTCATCAATCTATCTTCAGGGTGAAAACGTTCTTTAATTTGTTTGATGATCTCTTCGGAGTCACCAATTAAAGCATTATTTGCGGCTTTAGAAATTTTTTCAGGGTCTATGGTTCCTTCAAGTGCATTCCAATAACTTCCAAGTGCGGCTTCTGCTTCTTTTTTTGCTTCTATGTTTTTTTCATCTTTAGACAGACCTTCTTCTTCATTAATGAACACAAATACAGTTCTCGGCATATTTCTTCTTTGCCATTCACCTCCATCTTTGTGGAAAAAACTTCTCATTCTATCATGAGTTTCATTAATAATCTCTGGAGACGTTATTGAAAGATTAAACACATTAACAGGAAAAATGGTATTACAAAATTTTTGAGCTTCAGGGTTATGAGTTCCTGCTATTAAATTTAACAAATTACGATTCCATTTTTGTGGGATTGTTTTGATTTTTTCAAATTCCCATCTATTTGCAATTTCAATAAATTCATTATTTTTTGAATTCCCGTCTAATTCATTTTTTGCTTTTTGTACCTGTTCCCAAGATTCATCATCTCTAAAAAGTTCTCTAGATAATACTGTTTTTCTAATATCTTCACTAGATACTACCTCTCCATTAATTAACCTCAAGAAAATCTCGCACGCTTCTAAAAATATTTGACTACGTAAAACAGGCCATGCTGCATCTTCAATTGAATTTCTTGGTACAATTCCATAAGGGCGTGCCATAAATTCAAATCTTCCAGATGAAAAACCAATATTTAATTTTCTTTTTTCATTTTTATTCAATCCATGTAGAGCGAGAAATGCACCAATTCTTTCTGCCATTCCTATCGGCCCACCATTACAAAATAAACTCATTACAGCGCTACCTACTTCAATATTTTTTGTTCTAGAAAACATTTGGTGCGCTAATTGAAAAAAGTCAGTACAAAGGCCAACTTCTCCTTGCCAATGAGGAATTACTGGTTTTTTGTTTAATTTTTGAACCTCAGTTGAAAGATGGGCTTGTGCAACCCAAGCAACTCCAAACCCAATTTTATCTGCAAGTTCTAATTGACTAAAGAAATTAGAATACATTTGATCTTCTGTTGGAATTAAACCAGTTGAATCTGGAGTTTGGCTAATTGAAAAAAATATATCAAATTCCATTTAAATCACTCAAATTGAACGCATTCTTCCGCCATCAACAGCTAAACTTATTCCACGAATCCCTCCACTCGATGGTAAACATAGAAAAGTAGCAGCGAGTGCCGTTTCCTGTGGGTCAATTAACCTACCAATTGGCACTTGACTCATCCAATTTTGTTGAATGTCTGGAATGCTTTTACCAGTTTTTTCACTAATTGATTCCGCTAATGAATTCAATCTGCTTGTATCTGTAAATCCTGGTAGAATATTGTTAATTGTAATACATGCTGGTAATTCTCTTGAAAGTGATTTTGACCATGATGCCATAGAACCTCTCAGTGTATTTGATAATCCAATATTATCTATAGGCTCTCTTACAGATGTTGAGATGATATTGACAATTCTTCCCATGCCAGATTCTTCCATTCCAGGCACTAGCATTCTTGTAATTGTGTGTGCTGCATGTAAGTGTCTTTTGAAAGCAGTTTCAAATTGACTGAGTTCTACATCAAGTAAAGGTCCACCGGGTGGCCCAGAAGCATTATTGACGAGTATCTGTATTCTCCCTTCGTTCAGTAATTCAGAAATAGCATTTTTAACATCTTCAATGTTTTCTAAATCTAGTGCTAGTGACTTTGCAGAGTTTGCACCGATTTTCATTAAATCTTCACATAATTCATCTAATGCAACTTTGTTTCTAGAGCAAACAATTACATCAGCACCAACTTTGGCCATTGATTTTGCAATAGATTTCCCAATTCCTTTGGAAGCACCACATATTAGTGCACGGAATCCTTTTAATGCAGTATTATTGAATGGGAAATTATCATTTTTCATATTAAAACCTCAATCTACATAATGCTGATAAGTTTCATTTGTTAACTTTTCATAAACTTTCTCGAGAATTTCTTGTGGTGCATTTCGAAATGTTGGCCATTGACTTTCTCCTTGTGGGCGTCTCAATTCATCCCATCGTCCTTCATCATAGGCAATTAATGCTTCTTTCATTAGAACTCCTGCTAAAACTAAAGTCTCATAGCAAAGATCTTCATAGGTCATACCTCTTTTTACTGGTACTTCTCTGCGAAATAATAAATCTCCAGTGTCAATTCCGTTGTCACAAAAATGAGTTGATGAACCAATTGGTATGTCATGATAAACAGACCATGCAGGTGATGCCGAACCCCTACAATCTGGCAACAATCCGGGGTGTGAATTAATGACACCATCTTTTGGAAAATCTAAAATTTCTCCTCTAATGATTCTTGTCCCTCCAAAAACAATTAGATCTAAATTTAAATTTTTAATATGCGGCATTACTTTTTCGGAATTATGGATGGAAACGGTGATATGTGGTATTTCTTTTCCCTCTAATTGTTTGCTTATTTTAGGAGCTATTGGATTTCCTTCAATACGTTTTAGAAATTTCTCTCGTTCTTCTGTTCCAATTTCAGAATCTTCTTCAATTATTATTTCTGGAATAAAACCTTCAGATAAAATTTGTTTCAACATTTCCCTTCCATATGGGTGTTCTTTTAGCAAAAGAAACGCAAAACGCGGCTTGGCCATGTAGGTCCCAATAGTTCTCAGTCTTCAATTCCATCGTTGCCTTATGGCGTACATCTTTTTCTGTCTCTTGGGAATAGTACTGTTTCTCTAACATTTCCTGCTCCAGTAAGTACCATCAAGAGTCTTGCAACTCCTAGCCCCCATCCTGCATGTGGGGGTGCCCCATAACGAAAACCGTCAACATAAAAGTCAAAGTCATCAGGGTTTAAATCAACATCAATTAAATTTTGAGTGAGTACGTCAGCTCTATGTTCTCTTTGCCCACCGCTAGTCATTTCATCACGTCCATAATTCAAATCAAACCCTCTGGATAATTGTCCTCCTGTGGATGAGACTTCACTTTTTTCGTGGAAAATATAGAATGGTTTCATTGACATTGGCCATTTTGGTATGAAATAAAACCCTGGGTATTTTTCTGCAATAATATCGGCGTGATGTGCTTCAATATCATCACCCCAATTAATCTCATTACCACTTTTTTTAATTAATTCAATTGCATCACAATAAGAAACTCTTGGAAATGGTATGGAAGGTACATTTACTTCAATGGGTTCTTTTCCTTCTGAAACTCTAAATTCATTTATTGCATCAATTAAATTTTGGTCATTATTTTTAATTTCATTCCAAATGTGTGAGATCATTCTTTCTTGTACACACATTACATCTTCATCACTTGCCCAAGCCATTTCAATATCAAACGAAATAAATTCATTTAGGTGCCTATATGTATCATGTTTTTCTGCTCTAAAAGCAGGGCCGATTTCAAAAACTCGTTCTAAATTCCCCATGACAGCTAATTGCTTGTATAATTGAGGGCTTTGAGATAAGTATGCATCTCTGTCAAAATATTTTATTGGGAATAAATTAGTTCCGCCTTCTGCAGCTGCAGCGATGATTTTTGGGCTATTTATTTCTCCAAAACCTTCTGAAATCAAATGTTCCCTCCCATATTGTAGAATTCTGCTTCGAAGTCTAAACATTGCATTGATATGCTTCCTTCTTAAATCCAAAAATCTGTTATCTAATCTTACATCCATTCCAACATCTACTTTGTCAGTAACACCTAATGGCATCGGTGTTTTTGCTAATGAGAGTATGTTGACTTTATTTGCTACGATTTCGTATTCGGTTGGAGGTGTTGGTTCACCTTCTGGAACTTTTGGTGGTCTTTTCTCTGCAATAGTTCCAAAAATTTGTAATGTGGATTCTCTGCTTGCAGTTTGACAAAGCTCTAATTCCTCATCACTGACATTTCCCTTTTTGATGAATGCTTGTAGATGGCCAGTTCCATCACGCAATTTAATAAAACACACAGCACCTTTTCCTCTGATAATTTCCGCAAATCCACATAATGTTACATCAGAATCTAAAAGTTCCTGGCCATTTGAATTAATTTCTCTTAGCGTGTGGGTTCGGTAATTTGTGGGGTGCCAATTGACGTCATCAGAGTCGCACATGGGTGTGCGATAGCATATACACCTTCAAATTGGCGCAAAATATTAACCGAACTTTTCATGAACTAAATCAATTACGAAGGTCTATGGCAGAACATCTTTTTACTTCAGAATCCGTTAGTTCAGGGCACCCTGACAAGTTATGCGATCAAATTAGTGATGCAATATTAGATGCTTGTATTCAAGCAGATCCTTTTGCTCGAGTTGCTGTAGAAACATTGGTTAAAGGAATGAAAGAAAAAAGCCTTATTGTATTAGGTGGTGAAGTGACAGTAAATGGAGAAATTCCAGATTATGAAAAAATTGCAAGAGACACATGTGCAAAAGTAGGTTACACTTCTCATGATATTGGAATGGATGCTACTAGTGAAGAATTATGTGAGGTGCGTGTGGCAATTACAACACAATCTCCAGATATTTCAGATGGAGTAAATGTGGGTGGTGCTGGAGATCAGGGAATGATGTTTGGGTATGCATGTACAGAATCAGAATCATTTCCAGGTTTAATTGGAACATACATGCCATTACCTAGTCTTTTGTCTCAAAAATTAACTCGAAGATTAACTGAAGTACGAGAAAAAAATATTCTTCCTTGGGTTAGGCCTGATGGGAAAAGTCAAGTTACTATACAATATGATAAGGATGGGAATCCAGTGAGAGCATCAACGATTGTTATTGCAAATCAACATAAGGATTTGATTGATGAGACAGGTAGTGTTGAACAAGAACAAGAATATATTCAACACGAATTAAAAAAGCATGTAATTGATTACGTAATTCCAGAAAGTTATGGTTTAATAGATTCAGAAACTAAAATTATTGTAAACGGAACTGGAAGGTTTGTAGATCCGGGTGGACCTTATGCTGATGCAGGTTTAACTGGAAGGAAAATAATCGTAGACACTTATGGTGGTAGTGCTCCGCATGGCGGAGGTGCTTTTAGTGGTAAAGATCCAACTAAAGTTGACCGTTCAGCAGCATATATGACAAGATGGGTGGCAAAGCATGTGGTTGCTAGTGGTTTGGCAGACAAATGTTCTATCCAAGTTGCTTATGCTATTGGTAGAGATGAACCAGTTAGTATCAATGTGAATACAGATTCTACTGGAATCATTTCAGATAATGAAATTGAATCAAGAGTTTCCAAAGTTTTTGATTTTTCTCCTAAGAAAATAATTGAAAATTTAGAATTAAGGAATCCAATATATTTTGTTACTGCTTCCGGGGGTCACTTCGGTAGAGATTTTAATTCAGCAGGTCATTTTACATGGGAAAAAATAAATCCCGAAAAAATAGAAATGTTGCGTAAGGAGTGATATCCTTCCACGCCCCTTATAGGGGCGTATTATGTCCCACGGGTCGTGAGAAAAAAGGATACAGGCCGTCGAGCAGGAATATTTTTGATATTTTTAATGGTAATTTCTGCTTTTGCTCCATTGATTTCCACTTCATCTGCAACAGGCGTAATTGAATTAAGTTTGTCAGAACAACATTTGTTGATTTCCCCAGGAACAACAGCTAATATGACACTTACAATTCATAATAATGATTCACAGATTAATGACTATACAGTTGAAATTAATCCAAATTATAATTCTGCTTGGAATATTAGTATAGTTGATTCGATAATTGAAGATGTATTGCCAACTTTTTCAAGTTCTACAACCGTTGTTGTTACTTTGAGTCCTTTAGCACTTCTCACCGATCAGACTACTATTGAATTGATAGTAAATCAAACAGGGGGTTCTGAAAGTTCATCCATAGAAGCGATTTTATCTGTTCAACCACATTATGAGGCGTCATTAGACATCAGTAATGTTGGTGTTGGTGGATTAGTTCTAGTGAATCCTGGTTCAACTTTAGATGTAGATATTGATGTAATGAATTTAGGAAATATGAATGATACTATTTTGTTAGATGTTGTTAATGAACCTGATTTAGTTCAATGGTGGGATGATTATAATTCCGCCCAATCAGAGCCTGTTGTAAATGGTAATGAAACTGTTACTTTGGTAGACCCTGTAATGAATTCTGAATATGATATTTCCCAAAACAACGGCATGATTGATCTTTTAGTTAATGCATCAGGACTTACCCCTAATTTAGAATATCGTTTAGATATTGAAGCAGTTGATGAAACAGGAGTATATCTATATGGTTGGCTTAGCTCTTTTAATTCAACTAATGGATTTGATTCTGAACCATTCTCTTGGCAAACAAATTATGAGGGAAATGCGACTATTTGGTCAAATATTAGTTTCAATGGTAGTGTTTTAAGCAGTGACTATTCAAATATTTGTTTGTATGATACTTATGGATGTTCTGTAATTGCACAATATGAATTAACAGAAGGAACAATTACAGGAAGTGGAAACTTAAGTTATGCATATGACTCTAATGGTACAACTTATGTTCCAGGGACCTTAGTGGATGATGGAACTTTAATTGAAATTACTGCTATAGCAGATTCGAATTGGAGTTTTACAGAATTTACTGGAGATTCTAATTCAACATCTAGTCCTTTGATAATTGAAATAGATTCAGATAAAACAATAGGTGCATTATTTGAGGAAAACCAAACAATAATATTAACTCCTGAAGTTAATGTTTCAGTATCTACAAATGCAACACATATGTTTTCAACATTTGAATTGACAAATTTAACTCAAGGAGAAAATTATGAAATTTTATTTGAGATTGAGACAAATGATACAATTCCATTACCAACAGATTTAGGTTGGGACAATTTTTCTGCAACATCGGCAATTGATTTAAGATATTATAATGAGACATATTCTAATGATTCTTATTGTATTAATGTTGTATTAAGTAACAATGGTGTGGTTTTGGATTCTGATAGTACCTGTTTTGAGATACCAAATAGTTCTGGTAGTAGTTCCACTTCAATGAGTATTAGTTTGGCTAAAAATTCTAGAAGTGTTCCTGCGGGATGGACAATTTATTGGTTAGATGATGTATTTTCTAATATGTCACCAATGTCAACTGAAAACGGAGTTCTTAGAATTATAATTCCAAATGGAACAGCACCAGGATATATTGGAATTAGATTGTGGGCTTCAAGCACTCAGGGTAATGTTTCAATGTCTACAGTAATTGTAATACAAGTCGGATCTCAAGATTCTATTGCTATTTCTGATAAAACCAACCATACATGGTTGCCAAATCAACCTGCAGAAGTATCTTTAGAAGTTACTAATACAGGAAACAGGGCAGTTGGTTATGATTATTCTACAGAATCTTCATCAGGTCCTTGTGATGTTGCAATTTCCAGTGCAGGTTCTACTTTAGAAGTTGGAAGTTCTGAATTTGCAAAAGTAGCAGTTAGGCCTTGGGAAGTAGCTCATAGAAATGATACTTGTGAATTTAATTTTATAGCCACAAATAGGCTTAATGGTGAAGAACATATTTTCCCTGTTCAAATTAGAATTGGAGTCAGTTGGGGATTAGAAATATATTCACCAGCATCTGAAATATTAAAATCGGATGAAAATAAGATTGTTACATTTACTGTTAAAAACCTTGGAACAGAACAAGATGAATTTAGAGTTGAAGTAACGTCACCTCAAGGAATTACATCTACTCCACCTCCTGGTTGGCTGGCAATATCTAGAGGCCAAACAAGTGTAATCGACATATCATTTTCATTGGATCAAGGTAGTAATCTTTCAGGACTAAATAAAGTCACAATTAAATTAATTAGTATTAATGGAGTTGAAACTGAAATAGAATATAATTTGAATGTAGAAGGACTTCGTGCATTTGATTTAATCGGGCCCCAAGATTCTAGAATATTGATTGAAGCAGGGTCATCTTCAGATCTACTTGTTGAAATTGTAAACACAGGTACACAGACGAATAATTATGAATTAAAATCTGTATCTGGTTTACCTTCTTGTATAAATTTAAATGGTACAGATTCGGATTTAACTCAAGCTGAACAAAATAGTGTTAGTGAACTTTTGATTAATTTTTATGCGAATTCTAATTGTCAATCTGGAGATTATTTGATTACTATTGTGGTCGAGGAATTAGAAAGTGGAATTTTAGAGGAAACTTCAGTAACAATTCAAGTTTCTTCATTGGGGAGTGTAGATATTTCAGCATCTAGAACATCCATAGTGGTAGATGATGATTTTGAAGAATTAACTTTGACAATTACAAATCTTGGGTTTGATAACTCTACTTTTGAGATTACAGTCTTGGGCGCATCAGGTTTTGATGTATCTTTGGAAACTAGCATTTTATCTCTAAGTCCTGGACAACAAGCTACTATTGATTTTGAATTAAGTAGAACAACTGCAATAGGAACTAGTGAGATTATTATTAGTGTTGAGGATTCTACACATTCCACAATTTCTGACTTTATTGCAATTACTGCATTAGAACCAATTAATTTGGCAGAATTAATCATCCAATCTTCAAATTCTAATGTTTTGCCTGGTGGTGAACTATCAGGAACTTTATTGATTAGTAACCAAGGAAATCAAGATGATAATTTTACAATTTCATCTAATGGGATCTCCTGTATTGTTCAAACAAGTGTTGAAATAGAATCTCAAAAGTCAGCATCATTACCATTTTCTTGTGATGTACCAGTTTCCCAAGGAGTTGGAATGTATATTTTAACATTCTCAGCCGTCTCAAGTAACGACATTACTAAACAAACATCAGAAACATTACAATATCAGATTTCTAGTTCTTATTCTCAAGGTTCAAGTGTAGTTGATGTAATGATCTCAGAAACATCAATCTCTATGAATTATGATGGTGGGGCAGTTGTTATTGTTACTGTTGTTAATTTATTAAATGAAGAAGTTAATGGAACACTAAGCGTTCAAGGTTCCGACACAGAGTCCTTTGAATTTACTTGGGATGGTTATATTGAAGATGGTGAATATTTATTGTCGGCAAATTCACAAATGAGTATAGAATTGACAATCAAACCAAAAACTGATGCTGAAATTTCTACTGAGTTAAAGATAGTAGCATTAAGCCAATTAAATTCTGCTTCAAACAGTGATACTAGTGAAGCCCTAAAGGTGGATGTTGATGGTTTAAGATTACCACCAAACGGTTTAGATTTAATGATTGGAGAATTAGATGCAAACCAAACACTAATTGGATTATTTTCAGGTTGGGGAATAATTGTTTTGGCAATCATATTGAGAATTAGAAGATTTAAAAATAGAAATAAAAATACACATAATGAAATTTCATTACCTCCATTAGGAGATTTACCTCCGATGGATGACTTGCCTCCGATAGATGACTTACCTCCAATGGATGATTTACCAGCACCGGCTATGGAATTGCCAAAGATTGAAACTAACACTTCAACAAACAAATTAGAATTTGATGGAACTGTAAGATGTCCCAGTTGTCAAGCAAAACTCAGAACACCTGCAGGTAAATCTCCGCCGTTTAGATTTAATTGTCCAAAATGTTCAGAAATAATAAGAATTTCTTAGTGTTTTAAATTTACTGCGATTAGAAGGAATGCAGTATGTCCAAATGGTCCATTCACTGGACGAATACCTCCTTTCATTGCTCGCCCCCATTTCCTTTCAATTAATTCTCCAGCCCACTCGATTTCTAAACCTAATTCTTCACAAGTATTCCATGAATCTTCAATTTGAGATGTAACGGGGCAATAACAAGCAATTCGTCCTCCTGGACGTAATAATTTTGCAACCGATTTAATCGCTTTTGCATGTTCCGGGAGATCTAAAATTATTGCATCAAAATTATTGCAAACATTTGTAATTTCTTCAATTTTTTCCTCTAAATATCCTTCAATATGAGTGTGACTTCCTGATCCATTTCCTGCTTTCAAACCAAACTCCATATTTTTCAATCCCACATCAGAGTGTTCTAGCCTTGGTTCTACTGTAATATGAGTCCCATTTTCCCCTAAAATATTTTGAATTTGTATAGATAATCCTCCTGATCCTAACCCTGCTTCTAATACTTTTGATTTAGATCCAATTCCTAATTTTGTAATTAATAATCCAGCATCTTTTTGTTGGATAATTTGAGCTCTTCTTTTCATTCCAATATATCTTTCAGGTAATGATGCAGGGAGTATAAAAAATTCTTTTGTTCCAATAGTTATTTCTTCACCAAAAACTTTGTTTTTTATTACTTCTATGGGATTAAAAACACCAATGCCCTTAATCTTTATAGTTTCATTTTTCACTTCAACTAGATAGGTATTTTCAGACTTATCTCTAAGTGCAATTAACTCCTCATTTTCAGGCTCGCTCACACACATCGCAAGAGGTTCTGATAGAAGCAAATTTTGCTTAAATCGTATCGAATCTCTCTTACGTAGTAAGAGAACAACAATAGCGAATCATTATAATGGTGTCAGCAAACGTAATACTATGAGCAACCATAGATTCTTAATCTTGGCCATTTGCACTTTGATGTTAACTTCTACTAGTATCTTAGCATTTCATGAAATGGAAACCGAAGGGAATGATACACCCTTGAAAATGAAAAATCAGCCTGATTATTCTGCAGCAAGCCCACCAGCAACGCCATCACACGGCGGTGTTGTATTTGCTGAATACGTAGGAGCAACTTGGTGTGGGCCATGTATGGGATATTCATCACCTTCATTGAAACAATTAGCATATGATTTGCCGAACGATTTTACTTATGTTTCTTTTGTTTCTAGCTCACCAAACGACCATAGTTCAATTGGAAGAGTTAACCATATCATGGCAAATTCGGGCGGATACCCAACAACTGCATTTGCCGATGCCACCTCAGGATCCTATTACGTAGTAGGCGGCGGAGGTTCTGACACTGATGGTGATGGTTATGCAGATAGTCAATTTGATTCACAATTCACTGCTGGTGGAAATATGGTGAATCCTCAAGATTATGATATCAAGGTAACTCAAGTAACTAATGGAAATAATTTGGATATTGAAATTGAAGCAGAATATCTAGGAACAGGAACAGCAGTTGTTTACGTATATGCAGCTGTTACAGAGAAAGTATGCACTACAAGTTATGATGACGGCTCTTATCCTCATTATTGTTGGGCTGCTTGGTTAACAACTGGAGGAAATAAGAATGGTGCTGGTGGATTCCAGATGTTTACACTTTCTGCCAATACACCTCAAACGGCTTCATGGACCGTGCCAGCAAATACAGCTGGTGGAGGTGCATCCAATACAGTGACAGTAGCTGCTTTGATGTCTGGACCGCACACAAGTTGGAATGATTTTTATGTTGCAGGAAATAGCGACATGGGTCCACTAATTGATGTTGAAGTCACATCATTATCTGTAACAAATGATGATTGGAATGGAAATGGATTTGAAATTGGAGACCAATTCACAGTTTCTGCTTTAGTTACAAATAATGGAGATGAGGCTTATACTTCTGGAGGAAGTTTGAATATTTATCATGTTAAAGGCCCTAATCAAGAGGATTTAATTTATACTAATTCTTTACAAGCATTTTCAACATCTGGAGCTACACAAACATTCCAAACAACTTTTGATTCAAGTACAGTATCTTCAAATGTACAATCTACGAGTTTAAGAGCAGAACTAGTTGGTTTAACTGCAGATAAAAATAGTGGTAATAATGCAAAAACATCCACACATAATCTCGATAAGGCGCCAACCGCCAACAACCCTGTAGTATTAACCAGTTCACAGGTTGAAAGGGGACAAAAAATCAATGTTGAGGTTAATGCTAACTCAAACGATCAAGTAGATGATCTTTCAACAATGACTCCAACTTTACATGTCGGGCCCTCTGGAACTTCAGATCAATGGTCTACAGAATGGATAGAAGGAACACCGACTCTAAGGCCTGATGGTAATTTCTACCAATTTACTCTTGATGCTCCAGACACTGCTCCGGCGGGTTCATACGACATCAAAGTAATGTTTACAGATAATAGAGGACATACAAGCCAAGATGCTTTCAAAACTAATGCATTTCAATTATTAAATGCAAAACCAGTGATAGATCCTTATCCAATACCTACCGTAAAGGTATCAAGTTCTGAGAGAATTTCTATGATTGGCCACATCTCAGATGCAGAAACAGCAAATGAGGATTTAGTGGTAACTAGTGAAAGTGCAAATTTTGTAGCTTGGCATCCTGATTCATTTGAATTAGAAGTCTTGTTCAATGAGATTCCAACCAATGCTGATGGTGAAGTACAAGTTGCAAGTATGTATATCACAGTTAATGATGGAGTTGAATCACATTCAAACACATTATTGTTCAATGTTATTGAAAATGGAATGCCTAGATGGGAAGCATTACCATCACAAGGATTTGATGAAGGTGGACAAATTTCTTTAGATTTGAGACCATACCTCTCCGATACAGATGATGATGGGAACCCAACTAGTGTAGATTTATTGGAACTTACAGTTGAAGGAACAGATCATGAAGATATGGTAAAAACCTCTTTATCTGGATTTATTCTTTCAATAAACTCCGTTGATGATGATGTATTTGGATTAGTGAGTATTAATTTAAGAGCTAGTGATGGAATCAAGCAAAGTGATACAACATTGGTTGTAAATATTAACGGAATTAATGATGCTCCTACATTTGACACATCTATTTTTGATGATGAGGTTTTAGTTGTAGGGCAGTCAAAAACATATGATCTTAAAGATATAATTACAGATGTAGATGATTCTGATGAGGAAGCTAGGTTGTATACTACAATTTCAACAGATGAATCTGGTGCATTAACCTGGAGAGCAAGTTTAGGAGAATTAAATTTGAAATATATGACACCTGGAGAACATACGATTTTGGTTAGGACGGTTGATAGAAATGCCGATTTTAATGAATATCAATTTACAATAGAAGTTGTTTCTGATTTGCCATTAACAGTTGTATTAGATGAAACAGAAGTTGGTGACGTACTAGTTACTGTTGAAAATTTAAATGACGGTGCGATACCAGTATTTACATTTGAATTACATAGTGATATTGGATTAACTGATTTACAAGGTTCATTCCAAATTTGTAGTGTTTCTTTAGGAATTTGTTATGATCGTCAAGAATTTACTTTTGAGGACGGTGCTTCTCCTTGGACTGTAGAAATAAAGCCAGCTGGAAAATTATATGTTGAATCTGATGATGAACTTAAATTAGATTTATCTGGTGTCGATGCAAATGGTTTTAACAGAGAAATGGCAGATTACACAAAGTGGTTTGTTGATGAAAGTGTAGGAGATTCAACCACAGAAACATCTCAAACAACTGTTCAGGAAGAAATGACTGATGAAGAAATAGATCAAAAATTAATTGATTTGGAAGAAGAGTTGTTAATTATCAACGCTCAAATCAATTTAATTGTTGATGACAGTGATCCTCAGAAATTAGAATATCAAGAAGAAAAACAAGAATTACTTGATGAGAGAACGAGACTTGAATGTTTAAAATCAACTTCGAATTGTAATTCTGTAGAGGGAAATGCTCAGAGTTCAGTATTTGAATTTGATATTATGACAGCGTCACTTGGAGGTTTTATTGCATTATTAGTGGTAGTACTTCTGTTTTTATTGTTTGCTAAAGGAAGAGGCTCTGAACCTGAATGGAATTATGAAGCACCCCATTTAGATACATTAGCAAATTCAACATATGGAGGAGCAGCTCCAGTATTCCAAAATACAATAGTTCCAGCAGGTCCACCAATACCGCCAGGAGGAATTCCCGCAGGTTGGACAATGGAACAATGGAGACATTATGGTCAAAATTACCTAGATGGTAAACTTTGAATCTGTTTTAAGTTCTAAAGGAAATGATAGTATGGCTGAGGTTGAGAATGTATCTGATAGTGATTCAGATGAAATTTTAATCAACGACTCTGTAGAAGAATGGATTAAAACCGTAGAATTTGAATCAACAAAAGATGTTCCTATTCCAGATAAAATGGTTGATCAAGTTATAGGTCAAGAAGATGCATCAATTGTAATAAAAAAAGCGGCAAAACAAAGAAGACATGTCATCATGATTGGTGATCCAGGTACTGGGAAATCAATGCTTGCTAAATCAATGGTTGAATTACTACCAGATGATGAATTAGAAGATTTGCTTTGTTATCCAAATGAAGACGATGAAAACGAACCAAGAGTTAGGACAACTCCTGCAGGTCGTGCAGATCGAATTGTAAAGTCGCAAAAACAACAAATAAAGATTCAGCAAGAAAAAACAAATCGTACATTGTTAATTGCAGTAGTTTTAATTGGTTTTATTTTAGCAATAGCAGCAATTCAAAGTGGTCAAATCATAACCTTAATATTCGGAATGTTAATACTTGCATTTGGTTATATGTTTATCAAAAGTCGTTTAACTTCAGGTAGTGAAGCAAGGATTCCAAAAATCTTGGTAAAACATCAGCATGACGACAAACCTCCTTTTATAGATGCAACAGCAACTTTGGCAGGGGCGCTTTTGGGAGATGTTAGGCATGATCCTTTCCAGTCTGGAGGTATGGAAACACCTGCGCACGAAAGAGTAGAAGCCGGAGCAATTCATAAGGCACATGGAGGGGTTTTATTTATCGATGAAATTAATTTGTTACGATTGGAAGAGCAACAAGCATTACTTACAGCAATGCAAGAAAGGGCCTTTCCAATTAGTGGAAGATCTGAAAGGTCTAGTGGTGCTCTAACTAAATCTGAACCAGTTCCTTGTGATTTTGTTTTGATTGCTGCTGGTAATTTAGATGCAATTCAAGGTATGCACCCTGCTTTACGAAGTAGGATTAGAGGTTATGGTTACGAAGTATACGTGAATACAGATATGCCAGATACTGCAAAAAATAGGAGAAGATTAATTCGTTTTATTGCTCAAGAGATCTCGAGAGACGCCTCTACAGCAAAGAGTATACCTCATTTTGATAAATCTGCTGTGGCTTTAGTTTTGAGAGAGGCTCAACGTAGGGCAGGTAGAAGAGGAAAACTTTCACTTCGTTTACGTGAACTTGGTGGTTTAGTGAGGATTTCTGGAGATTTAGCATTTGAAGAAGGTGCTGAATTTACTTCAGCTAAACATGTTTTAGATGCACGTAAAATAGCGAAGCCATTAGAACAACAGGTTGCGGACAGAATGATTGAAAAGCGTCAAGAGTATTCACTTTTAGTAAATCGTGGAGAAAGAGTTGGAAGAGTGAATGGTTTAGCGGTATTAGGTGCAAATTCAGGATTATCAGATTTCAGTGGAATTATGCTTCCAGTAGAGGCATTAGTTACTCCGGCTCAAAGTTCTGGAGGGAAAGTATTTGCTACTGGAGGACTTTCTGATTTGGCTAAAGAGTCAGTAACTAATGTTTCAGCAGTAATTAAGAAATTAACGGGAAAAGATATTTCAGATTATGATATACATATTCAATTCGTAGATACTCACGGAGTAGATGGTGATAGTGCAAGTATTACAATAGCAACAGCGATTATTAGCGCTCTTGAGGATATTCCAATAGACCAAAATTTAGCTATGACCGGTAGTCTTTCTGTGAGAGGAGAGGTTTTACCAATTGGTGGTGTTACTGCAAAAATTGAGGCCGCGGCAAAAAGTGGAATTGAACGAATCATTATACCACACTCAAATCTTCAAGATGTAATGATTGACGATCAATGGAAAGAGAAGGTAGAAGTTATTGCAGTCAGTTCTTTAGATGAAGTTATGGAATTGTCATTAATGAAGAATGAAAAGAAAGGCGGATTAGTTAAGAGGCTAGGAGAAGTTGTAGATAAATTGACACAGGAACCTAAGACTACTTTTTCATAGATTCTTGACATTTAATTTCTATGTGGTTTCTATGGATAGAAGTAATCAAAAATCTCCATTGTTAATACTTTTTTTAGTAGTTTTAATTGATATGATTGGATTTACTTTAGTAATTCCATTTTTAACTTATTTTATTCAAGATTTGGCTGAAAAAGCGGGAACTGTTGATCTTGGAACCAGAGATTGGTGGGTAGGTATTACATTAGCAGCGTATACATTTGGACAGTTTTTATTTACGCCAATAATCAGTACAATGTCAGATAAATTTGGTAGGAGGCCAATTATAATTTTGGGTTTAATTTCAAATACAATTTTTTTGTTTGCTTTTGGACTTTCAGGAAGTCTTTGGTTCGCATTATTGGTTCGCTTTTTAGCAGGAGTTGGAAATGCAAATATTGCAGTTAGTAGAGCATACATTGGAGATATAAGTAAACCTGAACAATTAGCAGGAAGAATGGGCTTGATTGGTGCTGCCTTTGGATTAGGATTTATGATTGGACCATTTGTTGGTGGTATTCTTTCAAACCCTGCGGATATGATTGGTGGATTTTTTGATACTGATTTTTGGAGGCAATATCCCTATTTATTGCCTTGTATTTTTGCTAGTTTATTATCAGCTATTTCATTGGTTTTAGCCATATTTAAATTACCAGAAAGCCTTCCAGAAAATCAAAGAGATTCTAGTATTGATTCACCTTTGAAATCAATTAAGAAAATAATAAATAATTTAGTAGGAATTAAGAATTTAGCACCAAGTATTTCTTTGTTAATATTAGTTAATGCTATCTTTTTATTGTCATTTACCATGATGCATGCTACATTTATTTTGTTTACTGGAATGGAAATTAGTAAAGGTGGTTTGGGATTTGATGCAACAATGAATGGATATTTATTTGCTTACGTAGGCCTCGTTGGCGTTATAGTTCAAGGTGGTTTAATTAGACCATTGTCAAAAAGGTTTAACAATAAATATTTGATGCTTTTAGGAATTATTTTAACAGGCCTAGGTTTGATTTTAATCCCTTATTTAAATCCAGAACCTTTTTTATTCATATTATTAATGTTAACTTTAATTGCATTAGGTAATGGATTATATCAACCAACCCAAAGTACATTATTAACTTTAGAAGCAAGAGAATCTGATGTAGATTTAGGTTTTGTGATGGGATCTCAAGAGGGTTTTGGAGCTTTATCAAGAGTATTGGGGCCTATTTTTGCAGCATTTGTTTGGAAAGTTACTGTCGAGAGGGTTGGAATACTTGACTATCATACCGTGTTCCATGTTTGCGGTATTTTAATGTTAATTGCATCATTAATGCACTTGAAATTAAAACTAACTTATCAGAAAGCGAATACAGAAGTTAAGTAAGCCCAGCAAAATGTAAAATCCACCATATAGGGTCTCCAAAAAATAACAATAATAATGTGCCTGGGAATATATAACTTAGTAGTGGATATTTCTTTGTAACCCATGCATCTTCAGCATCCATTAATCTTAATTCTTCTATTTTGGTCATTAGTTCTTCTCTTGTTGGTGTAATTTTTGGAGGTTGCATTGATGAAATAATTGTTGGTTCCCCTTCCGGAGAAATTACAACACTATCTAGTAACCAAACAAAGTTATCTGTAATTTCATCAAGCGGCATTTTTGTTGCATGCCAACTCATTGTAATATCATCAAATGTTTTTATATTTCCATCCGCAATATTGTGGATAATTAAAGAAATTGGTAATAAAAAGAAACCTAAACCGCCCCACACTAATAAGGCAAATACTGGTGGAACAAAATAATCACCATTAATTGGGACAAATGTGAACCAACTAGGGATTAATACTGCAACTAAAAGAAGTGCTTTGGCATCAGCACCTCCGTGTATCAATCTTAATTTGTATGCCATTTTTATGAAAAACATAATTGGAATTACTAAAATAGTGTTTAACCAAATAGATTCATTTGAATTTGCAGGGTAAGTTAGTATGGAGGTTATGTCATTTGGGTTTACATATTCCATTACGCCGGAATATATCCCATACATTCCAATACAATACCATACTAAAACAGCCCAATCTATCCAACTCCCTCGTTTTAAATCCGTTATTGTTGGAGTTCCAATAAGAGATGTACTTCCGTATGCTAACACAGCAGCCATTGTACAATATGTTATCCAATCATCACTTCTGATTGCAATTTCTAGCACCCAAAGTAATATTGCTGGTTTAACCCATACTTTCCAATAACTGTTTGGTACACTGCGTTGTTTATTGTCCAAATGAGCAGCACCAGCAAAGCAAGCTACCAAAATTGTAATCCGCGTCCATCCCAAAACTGCGAGTGAAGGACTCAGACTCATATGATGGCATCCGGCAATTCACTTAAATGAAACACCTCATCCACCAACGAAGGCGGCCATGTCGAGGGAGTGTTTGAATGAGCGAAATAGAAACAAGAATACAACAGGTTGCAACAGTAATAACACAATTAGATGACCCAAAAGTCCCTAGAAATATCAGAAAAGGTGCTAGAGATTCAATTGAATTGTGGTTGTTGAATACGAGTAAGCAAATGGATGTTAGAATTGCAATGACTCAAAGTAGATTGGAAGAATTATTTGCGGATCCAAACATACCTCCGGAATTCCAACCTTTGATTATGATGATTAATGCTGAACTAGAAAAAATGCTTCAACAAATTTAAAAAAAAGATTAAATCAATTACCTTTTGATTCTTTATTCTTTAGTCTAAGCCCTTTATATCCACACTTTCTACACTTTGAAGCTTTTAGAGCATTTCTTGCATTACACTTCATGCAAATACGAACATCAAGCAATCTTGCTTCAGCCTCAGGAAATCGAGCCATGCCGCTCCGACAAACTTCGTGTATATAATGGCATTTAAAATTAAATTTTACCGTTAGAGAAATAATCCTTACCTATATTGTAGCGTGAAAGTCATGCGGGTAATCAGGTTGCCAGGGATTCATCATGATTCGAATTCTGTTTTGATTTGTGATTCTGGAGATGCCGTTTTGATAGATTGTGGTACAAGTTGGTATCAATTACTCATTGAAGAAAGAATTAGGGGTCAATTACCCAAAAATACTGAAATATCTAGTCTTTTATTAACTTCAAGGAGGTTCAACCACTGCGGTGCATCATCATATCTTTCTTCTGCATTTAATGCTGAAGTTTT
Source organism: Methanobacteriota archaeon (assembly GCA_002692465.1). Taxonomy (GTDB): domain Archaea; phylum Thermoplasmatota; class Poseidoniia; order Poseidoniales; family Poseidoniaceae; genus MGIIa-I. The sequence goes on from NZKH01000043.1 coordinate 21,958, forward strand.
TATCCACAAATCTGCTGTTAATTGTTTGTCTGGTGGAGATCATTTTTCAACATGGGCTTCAAGATTTAATTCTGATATGCCTAGTACCGTTGCTACAGGGATTAATGACGAATATAAAATTAATATCGGAAATATTATTGTTGAAGCGATACATTTGCCAGGTCATTCGATAGATTCTATGGGTTTTTTTGTGGAATCTCATAATCTGTTAGTGGCGGGTTCAACAATTCCAAGTGCAAAAAATGTTTCAAGATGGGATTTACCCACAGGTTGTTTACCAGATCTAGCAGATAGTATTGAATTATTAATTGAATTAGATTTGGAAATATTGATATCTGGCTTTGGTGAACAAATCAGTGGAAAAGGACAAATCAAATCAATTTTAGAAAAACATAGAGATTTTTTTGATAAATGTATTGAAGGAGACATTAACGAAAAATACGAGGAATGGGACAAACCAACTCAAACAGTCACTTATTTAACGCCTAAAAAATGGGATTAAACCCATTCTTTTGAATCTTTAGTTTCCTTTTTCAAAATTCTGTAACACTTTTTGCACATTCTAACCCGGCCTTTAATTTCTTCAAAATCGCCCTTACTCCAGACTTCTAATACTTTATTTCTGCCTAAACTTCTACCACCAAGATGTTTGTCTGCAAAGTTGTCACAACTTTTAATGGCACAAGGAACTTCATTTTCAGGCTTTGAACTTTCTTCAGTTCCTTTTTCTTCATCTTTAGATTTGAATTTCCTAGCGCGTGCTTTGAATCCCATGACCATTCGGAAAAGATTCACTATAATTAGTTAGATGCAATATATGCCTAAAATAAGTGAATTGTAGCATCCCTGTCGGGACCTACTCCCACACTATGTAATGGGATTTCCAACATATTTTCTATTTGTTGTAAATAGCTTTGAGCATTGGGATGTAGCACACTCAATCCCAAATTTTCATCATTTGCTTTTCTTGCTAATTTGATCCATTCTTCGTCATCTAATGCTGGGAAACCTGGCATCTCAATATAAATTGGTTCAGCATTTTCTAATTCTGTAATACTAGCAGGTAAATTATGGTATTCCGCACCATTTGCTCTATATCCTACACATATTTTTAGTGTATCTAATCCTCCAAGAACATCTAATTTTGTAATTGCTAAAGATGTAAAACCATTGACTCTATGTGAGTGTTTTAGAACCACTAAATCAAGCCATCCGCACCTTCTTCTTCTTCCAGTTGTTGTTCCAAACTCATGGCCTTTTTCAGTCAAATAGTCACCAACATCGTCTTTCAATTCACAAGGGAACGGTCCGTGACCAACTCTTGTTGTGTACGCTTTTACAATACCTATCACTTCGTCAATATGTCCTGGGTGTATCCCTACTCCATGTGATGCATTAGCCCTACTAGTTACTGATGAAGTTACAAAAGGATATGTTCCTTGGTCGATATCTAACAAGCATCCTTGAGCACCCTCTAAGAGGACATTTTCTTTCATTTTCAATGCATTATCTAACATAATCCCCGTGTTTTTTATTGCATGACCAAATCTATTATGAATCCATTCCAAGTCATTTTTTAAATCAATTTCTGTAATTTTCTCTTCAATATCTAAAGAATTTAAAACTCTATTATACAATGTACACATTTCAGAAATCCATTGAGAGTTATTTATGATATGCTTTAAATCTGCAAACCTTAAACCGATTCTATTTATTTTGTCAGAATATGTAGGTCCAATGCCTCTTCCTGTAGTGCCAATTTTTTTATCTAAACCATCAACTAATCTATGAAATTTTAATATGATGTGCGCACGATCAGAAATGAATAATCGATCCTTGTCAGGCTCTTCTTCAGTTTCATCTTTCCACTTTTTTAATTCTTGATCAAGAACCCATGGGTCGATTACCATGCCATCTCCTAAAATTAATTGACATGATTTACGTGTAATTCCACTTGGCAATAAGTGTAATTTGATTGTTCTATTGCCAATAACTACTGTATGTCCTGCATTATTTCCTCCTTGGAATCTTGCGACCCAATCTGAATTTCCTGCTAGGACATCGACCAATTTTCCTTTTCCTTCGTCTCCCCATTGAGCCCCTAATATTACAGTTGTAGACATGTCAATATTACTTCCAGAAATAACCGCTCGTTAAGCATACCGCTTCAAGAAAATTGAATCAAAGAGTGCAGGGGTTTAAATACTATGGAGGGCAACTAAACAACCTAAGGTTAACTAGATACCTACGGGAAAGAGGAGGATGAAAAAATGGTCGTTAAGAAAAATAATATTGCAAATACAATAAATGAAAGAAGAACAATCGGTCAAACAAAAGCTTGTACAGATTGTGGTGAAGTAAATTGGAGTCAAGATAATAACCGTGGAGAAGTCTTTTGCGAAAGCTGTGGTGCTGTAGTTGAAGAAAATGTAATTGATGAAGGCCCAGAATGGACAAATCATTCAGATGGCCAAGATAAATCTAGAGTAGGCGGGCCTAGTACATATTTACTTGCAGATAAGGGTTTAAACACAACAATAGATACTAAGGATTTATTGTCTTCTAGTGCAAGTAGGCATGGTATGTCAAATAAGAGTAGAAGAGATTGGAGGAGAAGAGCAATAATTGATCAAAGGTCAAAAACTAGAGATAGTAAAATTAGAAATTTAACTAAGGCAACACAATTAATTAGAGATAATAGTGGTTTGAATGGAAGATTAATCGAAGAAGCAGCATTTTACTACCGTAAGGTGGAAGAAAAAGGATTAGTAATTGGAAGGAGTATTGCTGGCGTTGCTGCTGCATGTGTATATTTGGCAGCAAGGGAAGCAAGATTGCCAAGATCTATTTCTGAATTGTCAGAATCATTTGAAGTCAAGGAAAAAGAATTGAAAAGAATAATTAGATATGCAACAAGAATGTTAGGTTTACATCATGTTACTGGTCCAGAAGAATATCTTGGACTTTATCATAGCAACTTGCAATTGCCTTCAGCCGTATTGGAAGAAGCAAATTACATTTGGTCAAAAGTAAAGGATTTAGATTATTGGCAAGGTAAGAAACCGTCTGGTGTTGCAGGCGCTCTAATTTATAATGCTGCAAAAATGAGAGGCAATCCTAGGACTCAAGCAGAAATTTGTGAAGTTGCAGATATTAGTGAAGTTACATTGAGGGGCCTATTAAAGATTTTAAAATTAGCATTAAAACAAGTAGGAGAAGCAACCGAAAATTAGATTTTTTAGGGTAATGTGTAAAGAAGGCGAACTTGTGGGGTGCTTGTTGAGGGGCGCTTAGCTCAGCTTGGAAGAGCGCCTGGTTTGCAACCAGGCGGCCGGGGGTTCAAATCCCCCAGCGTCCACCATTTTCTTCATAGGATTTAATTTCCTTTCAAACTCAAAGGAGTATCTGTAGAGGCTCCGTAAAAAATGAAGAAAAGGATTAGTGTAGGAATAAATACGATTGCACCTATTGTCCAAGGAGGATTAAGCACAACTAGCGGTAGGGAGGCTATAAGTCCAATTCGTATCTGTGAAGTTAGGTAGTTTTGCCCGGCGTTTGCAGTTCTGTTACCTGCGCGGTCTGCTAGTCCAACAAACTCATTGAGGAGTAACAAAATAATTACTGGTCTAATTGTTGCAATTAGCGCTTCCTCCATAACCCAATCATCATTCCAAAACCAACCTCCTATTTGTTGATCATACATAACTACGCCGACAGTAGACAGTATAACAGAAGTAGAAAAGGCTGAGACAGTGTACTTTCTTCCCTCATTTACTACAAAATAACGTATCACGAAGAGAAGATATACAACCAAAATAAATGGTCCAATTAACTCCCAAGACTCATCCTCATCAGGTTCTGGATCGACAAATGCAACCCCTAATTGCATGGATGCGATTATTGATGAAAGAATTACTGAACTCAAGACGATACCAATCGGGAACCTTGATTTAGACACAACCTCTCCCCTTTCTAGAGACTATTTAAAGAGAGTTAAATTCCCTCAGTTAATTTTTACGAAAATAGATTCTAATGCATCCGTACTGAACCCTATACGACTTTAAGAAATAAAAACAATCGGAAGGTTTTGAATAACACTTACATTACGGAAGTTTGTGTCTAAACCAAATTTTATGGAAAAACTTATGTTTGCGGGCGTAGTATTTTTGATACTCTTTTCAATATATACACTAATAGGATGGTTTCTACCATTCGTGGAATTAAATCAAAATGACATTGTTATGCAATACTATTATTATATTCCTAAACCATTAGGAGGTATTCTAAACATACTATGTGGATTTATTTGGGTAGCAATTTTAACTTTATTATTAAGTGGAGACGATGGTAAAGGCGGTAAGGCTGCCGATCATTTTGTTGGCTCCCCAACCCCACCCATTAGAATTTGGACTCTATACCGAAAATAACTTAATTTAATTCTAAATAATTGTAAATGATATTCAAAGTTTGTTTCTGAAAGTAGGAAAAGCTCTAATGCGTCCGTACCTTTTGAATCGATAGTATTCGGAAGGACCCCATTCGAAACTCTATGATTTTTAACTTACATCTAATCCATGAAATATGAGCGAGGAAGTAATGGCTGAGGATTCTTTTCCTCTCGATAGTTTTGAAGATAGGAAATACCTAGTTTTGATCGGCATAGGTTCATTTTTGGCACTTGCAACTATATTCTTAATTATGAATAGAAGAAGTGTTCATTTCAATGAAGAATTTGGCGTTCTCGTTTTATCGACATTTTTCATTCTTTCTCCCATCATATTCATCAGTGCCATTATAGCCATATTCAAGTTTGGTCGAGAATTTTACAATACCTTTTTCCTAACTTCTTTGATTTCTTGGCCTGTTTCAGTCTGGGAATATACCAACCAAAGTCGGAATGCGTGCATGTTTTGGTGTGGGTCCAGTCCTCCTGCGGATCAAACACCAATCATCATATTTTTCAGTTTCCAGATTATTCTATTGATATATGCCAATAGTTGGTTAATGAAGGAAAATTGGAAAAACAAGTATGGTATTCTATACGCACTATGGTTCTCTACGTTTGTCTATTTAATTGCATATTTTGTAGGTTTTTTTTCTTAGCATTGTTCAGAAATGCTTGAGAATCGAATGATCTAATCTGACCATTCGCATGGCTACTAATGCGTCCACCATTTTCTTCAAATGGGTCCACTAGTTCTTTATAGCAATTTTTTGATATTGGCTTCAATTCTTTTAGCACATTCTTCAAAAATTTCTATTGGTTGTCCCACTGGATCTTCAAGTTCCCAGTCTTGATCTATTCTAATGAGTGGGCAATTTACACCACA
>NZKH01000044.1 GCA_002692465.1 Methanobacteriota archaeon
CCTTCTCTCTCTAGTAGTTTGAAAGAATTAGAACCTTTTTTACCAAACGATGATTTAGCACCTGGAACGATTTGTGGTGCATTTGCATACGATTTATGTCAATGGACTCAGCCATTACAATTAATAAATCCGCCTAATGAAAAATCATTAATTGGAATATTATTCTCAATGGAAAGATGGATCATTCATGACAGGGAAAATCAGTTTATTGAAATTGGAGGAGATAATGAGGACATATGGGTTAAAGATACTATAAAATTTATTGAATCTATAACAAGTTTAGACGAAATTGAGCCCGAGTGGCCAAAAAATTCTCCCGTTCTTATTCCTGGTGAGCATTCTAATTTTACTGATTTAGAACATATTAATAATATTAAGAAGGTCCAAGAATCTATTAAATCTGGTGAATTATATCAATTAAATTTTGGAAGAAAATGGAAGGGCCCATTAAATGAAGATCCTTGGATATTACAATTAAGACTTGCAAGTCAAAATCCAGCACCTTGGTCTTGTTATATATTTTCAAAAGATTTAGGTTTTTGTCTATGTTCTTCTAGTCCTGAAATTTTGATACAAGGTGACGGTTCTGAATTTTACACTTCTCCAATTAAAGGTACTAAATCACGTGGAAATACAGAATCTGAAGACTTGAATCTGGTTAATGAATTAATTGATTGCCCTAAAGAAAGAGCTGAACATTTAATGCTTGTTGACTTGGAAAAAAATGATATGAATAAATTTTGTAAATTAGGTAGTGTTATTCGTAAAAGTTTCCAAGTAGAATCTTATGCACAAGTTCATCACCTCGTTAGTGATATTAAAGGAAATATTCGTGAAAGAAAAAATGTGTGGGATGTACTAGAATGTATGTTTCCCGGTGGAAGTATCAGTGGATGTCCTAAAACTGTAACAATTGCTTCAATTGATCAAATTGAGAAGGAACCTCGTTCATTTTGGACCGGATCTGCTGGATTCTTAAATCATAAAAATAATTCATTAGCATTTAACATACTAATTCGAACTTTGGAAGGACATAAAATAAATTCAAAATGGGAAGGAACTATTCAAGCAGGTGGTGGTTTAGTAATTGGATCAAAACCAGAAATGGAGGTTGATGAAGCAAAATTAAAAGCCGCTGCATTAAGAAAAATTACCGGGTGGATTAGTGAGGACAAAAATAAAGAATACCCAACTAAACCTCTTTCAAATATAATTATTAATGAAAATAAAACTCCTCCAGATTATAAAAAAATAGGTAAGGTGACAATTTGGCCAGAAAATTTAAGTCTAACTCATAAAATGGTTGCATTTATTGATAATCTAGATTCATTTTCTTGGAATATAATCAATGAATTAGTAATAAATGGAGCAAATGTCTGTGTGATTCCAGGAAGGAAAAATAGCCCTACTTTTAATGAAATAATACAAAAATTATCTCCCACACATATAGTAATTGGTCCAGGTCCAGGGAGTCCATTAATATCTGAATTAACTATGGAGATTTGTTCAAATGCTCTAAAAGGAAAAAGCCCGCCCTTATTGGGTATTTGTCTAGGACATCAAGCAATCGGTGTAGCCGCCGGATGGGAAATTTGTAAAACACCTACAGGTGCAATTCATGGGGAAGTTCATGAAATAGAAGACTGTGGGTCTTCTTTGGCTAATTTTAATAATAAGATGACAAGGTATCATAGTTTAACTTTAGTCAAATCAAAATTGAATGAATGTGAATTAAAAATAGTTGCGAAAATTAAAAATGAAAAAGATTCAATTATGGCTATTGAACATGAAAAATACCCGATTTTTGGTGTTCAATTCCATCCTGAGTCTGAAGAAAGCCAAGGGGATGGAGAGATTTTTAAAAACTTCTTAAAATGTTAATTTAATAGTGAAATTGAAGAGGCGAGTCATACAGGAGGAGTCGAGAGAGAATGCCTACATGCAGACATTGCGGGTTTACCGGAGGTAGAATGAATTTCATTCATGGGAATGGTCCCAGAAAAGATGTTTGTGCTAATTGTGGTGTAAAAATGGATTTAATAACAAAAGAAGAAGCTGCTAATCTCTATTCTAATGATGTTGCAAATGCAAGATTAAATTTGGTTTCAAGACGATGGGCACCATTTTTTTGGATTATTGTCCTTTGGAATGCATGGTTCTTTTTCATAAAAGATGTGCAGATTTGGAATTGGGTTGTCTTTGGCGCCCTACTAATAATTACTTTGATCTTGCCTGTTTTATTTTTAATTTCAACCGCTACATATACAGCGAAAATGGAAAAAATAACTCCAGAATTTAAAAGACCTGATGGCCATTAATTATTCTCCGGTAATTACCATAGACAATTGTTGAACAGTTAGTATCGTTGCTGTGAATCCTAAAAGTAGTGTATCTGCTCCAGATATTGTTACCACTAATACTAAAATTTCTGCTAAAAGACCTGCCACCAATAATATTTTTATCGAGCCTACACTTTTAAATAAAAACCATTTTGTTAAATCTTCTTCTGAAATTGTTTCATTAAATAATCTCATTTTTACTGTAGAACCTTGTATCATTCCAGATTTTAACAACTGCATTCTAAATTCTTCTTCTGCTGAAGAAACTCCTGGCATTCTTCCTCCCGAAAACATATCTTTCATACTAAATAAAATCCATAAGGTAGAGATAATGTCTACTCCTCCAGCCCAAATTGTTCCAAATAATGCTAAATGAAGTAATAATTCATCTAAATCCTCACCTGCACTTATTTCCACTCCTTTAATTAAAACATTCAAAACTGCAACTAAAAAGAATATGAAGGCAGGAATTATTACTAATCCTATCCAAACAACTTTTGCGGCATCATGTTTTGCGGATTCCACAATAAATTTTCCTGCTGAATCTGTAATCATAGAAGCAAGCAATAAACCACATAAAATACCAAAGAATGAAATATTTGACAATAAATTATTCTCAATTGAATAAGAATATTGTAACAAAATAAATGAAAATATAGATATAAAAAAACCTAAAAATGCTATTGATGTATGAAATTTTGGTTTTATAATCTTGAGTGAAAATTTACTTTTATTTCCTCTCAACGTCACTCCCCCGAAATAAGGAGAAAATAGGTCCTTTGTAATAATTTACATTGCAGATATCATGACTTAGAATGAATTTTTATTACATCTCCATCATTTAATTCGTGTTCTGAACCAATAATTCGAGAAGATTTACAGTCTACGGCCTTAATAAATCCATCACCTAAATCAGTATGAACGGCATAAGCTAATCCTTTGGCAGTAGTTTTTTTGTCCACTAATAATGCATCAGGTAAAATCTTACCTTCACCATCTATCCATTTATTTTCATCTTGGACGGGATATACTACTATTTTTTCCAAACTTTCAAAAATTATTTTGTCTATTAATTCATTAAATCCTGTTCCACCTATTTTTAACAAAATTGTTCTTATTTTTTCTAATCCACTAATTTGATTTGATGACAATTCTTTTTTACCATGTTCTGTAATTATAAAATCTGTTGAACCAAATTCATATTTTATTAAATTAGCACGAGTTGCTCGTCTTAAAGCTAATTCAGTATCTGCAGCCGTTGGAAAAATTACACTATTTTTATTTTTTACAAAATTTATAATCTTATCTAAATCTTCTTTTTTTGCTACATCCGCTTTATTTGCTGCAACATACAAAGGAAATATTGATTCGCGTAATTCTAGTGCCAATCTATGTTTTTTTTCTTCATCCCAATCCCAGGGAGTAGATGTTTCTTCCTTACTTTTAAAATTATTAAATCCAATAATTATTTGGTTTTCTTTTGCCCCAATTCCTGTTAATGTTTGAAATAAATAATTAATTAATCCTTTATCGCCTTCGGATTGTACTCTACGAACTCCCCTCATCCAGCCATTATTAATTATTCCAAGTATCCAAGATGCTAGTTCTGAAATTAAAAATTCATGCTCTTTAATTGGATCACATTCTTTATTTGCAATAGGATTTCCACTTAAATCAGTTGAACAAGATGTGTCAATAACTTGAATTAATGCGTCACATTGAGACAGATCTGATAAAAATTGATTCCCTCTGCCTTTTCCTTCATGTGCCCCTGGAACTAAGCCTGCAACATCTACAAGAGTTACGGGAACCAATCGAATATCATTATTGCAACTTCCAGTTCTAGGTGTACATTCAATTCCATCAGTTTTACGGCCTGATGAAGCAATTCTCTCTCTCAAGATTTTTGCTGGACAATCATGTCTTGCTTTAATCAATGTAATTCCTACATTTGGGTCTATTGTTGTAAATGGATAATTTGCTATTTCAACATTTATCTCTGTTAATGCGGCAAACATTGTTGATTTCCCTACATTTGGTTTGCCAACTAAACCTATTTTCATTTTACTCGACCAGCCGATTATCCATCACTAATTGACGATAATTATTATTTTATTCTTCTTCGGAATTCAAACGTTCTAAAATATCCTTTTTTGTTCCGTTTGAATCTATTCCTCTTTCTTTAGCTATTTCGACTAGTTCAGCTTTTTTCAATTTAGATAAATCAATATTTTTATCTTCTTCGGACTTTACCTCTTTTTCTATGATTTTTGCAGGCATCATGTCTTTTGTAAATGCCAAACCAAGTTCTGGAAGATCTATCATTCCGTCTCCATTAATATCTAATGCTGTTACTAATCTATCAACTTCATGAGGGGGCAAATTTGCCAATCCTAATTTATTCAATCCTTCCCTAAATTCATAAGCAGTTAATGTCATACTAGAGTCTTCATCTAATTGTTTAAAAACATCAAAAATTTTCAAATTATTTTCTTTTAAATAATCTGAAAGTTCCCAAAGTATATCATCCGCAGTATCCGCTAATTCTGGAATTTCCACTCCGTCTGTATCATGTAATCCTGCACTAACTCTAATTTTCGTTTCTCCGATTTCTTCTTCTGGAGCTTCTTCATTAACATAAATTTCAGTATCTAATGAAAGTCCTTTTCCTAGTAAACCTCGAATCGTATATGTTCCAGACATTAATGAAAATTTTTGAATCCCTATACTTTCAACACTACTTGTTCCTAAAGGCTGACCTCTTGAACGTGTAAGAATAAATTGATGAACTGCTATGAATGTCCCGATTGTAATAAAATAAAACATTACTGCAACCATTACACTAGTATCTTCTTGAGCACCAACAGTAGCTAAATAACCCGTTTCAACAACTGCATTATTTACAAAATTGTTCATAACTGCCATTAAAGAAGAACCGATAGCTCCAATTGTGACAAACCAAAATGCCAACCTTTGCCTTGTTCTTTCATAATTCTCTAAGTGCATTGATTCAGGAAGCATGCTATTCAAAGCAGCAAAGGCAACTAAACCGCCAACGCCCCATAATAACAAATGATCCATACTTGCTCCAATTCCTGCTAAACTTGCATCTCCCCCAAAGGTACTAATTGAGGCAAATAGCCCCCCTATTGCTCCTAAAGAGAGTAAAATCATTGCCACCATAGATGATGCAGCAGATGTGGATTCAACCATTGATTCCCATCTTCCTTTCATAGTTGCAATAAGATTAAATGTTGTTGCAAAAATTGGAATTAATGCTAAAGTACTCCATAATGCAATTTGAATCGTAAGTATATTATCATCAGCACCTAATCCTTGGCCAGTATAACTTGTAAATGGAGTAAGTGTGAAGAAAATCATTATTATTCCAGTTACTGAAAGTAATTTACTCCAAAGCGCATTACCTGTACTCTTTGGAATTATGTAAAGTGCTATAGCCATTGACATTGGAATTAACCACCATCCATGTAATGCTTTAGAGATATTCCAAGCAACTTCTTCGCTTCCGCTAAGGAAATAACATACATTACTAAATGAACCATATACTAAAGCGCCTAATGATAAAATTATCAACCAACTTGATGCATTCATTTCAGACACATTATTATCATGAATTGTCATTAGATGTACTGCTAAAACTCCTAAGGCTAACATCCCATATGCAGCAAAATAAGCAGATGCATGAGTTGTATGTGGTGCATAAGATGTAAATGATAGAATTACCAATAAAAATGTAATTAAAAACCAAAATAATGAAAACATTGATGCTCCCGCTTCACTAGAAACTTTACTTCCTAACATTCTATTTTGTATATGAAATCCAGCCCCAATCAGAGTCATTCCCAAAAATCCCCAAAAGGTCGTAATGTATGCTGCTGAAGCCAATTTTTCTTGATCAAAATCTCCAAAAGCGGACATTAAGGCTGTAGAATCATAACCAAGCCACAAATTAATGAAGGTTAGTGTTGCTGCTACAGGCATCCAAAATAATCCAAATGACATCCACGTTTTTGCTGCTGAACCTTTATTTTTAGAAAATAAATCAACCAATCCAACTGGGGCTTTTTCCATTGAAAAAAATGTAATTCCCCTTAAAGTCCCTGAAAAAGACCCAATTCCTTTAGATACTCCAAAAAACAAACCAATTATTATTAAAAAATAGATTACTGTTCCAATTGCCATAATACCACTTACTCCCTGAAGACCTCTCCTACTATTGATGCTAATACTGTTGCAATACTAACAAAAATTCCTAACATAAACCACCAAATTGAATTAGTTCCGAATAATCCTGCAAAGGGCGTAAAATCACCAAACAAATTGAATGCTTGGGTTGAAATTGCTAAAATTCCGAGTACTAAAACTGCTAAAATACTCAACACTACTCTAGAAGATTCTGGTTCTCCTAAACCTTGAATTACGTCTGGTATATTTTCTTCCGCGCCCACACTATCACCTTAAAGATAGTTTGCCGAACATTAATGGTGTCATAAACATTGACCAAGGTCAAAGCATAATTAGCACTCTAATCAGCAATTTTGATTAATAGAAATCAAATAATTTTTCAATTTTATTTCTTCTATTTAATCCGACACCAATTGGGATTGGAAGATTTTGATCGCTATAGACTTCTTCTTTCCACCTTGAAATACATTCACAAGATAGTCCTGAAAATTCTTCTAATGTTCCACTAACTGAATATCTTTCAATAGCTGCAGCAACCTCAACATCGCATTTCCCACAATTATGTGCCCCTCTTGGTTTCCCTGCAGCTGTTGGATGAACAATCAATCTAGACATTACTCCATTTTCGGGCCTAACAAATTTATGTACTCTTTTGATTAATTCGACCAGTGACCATAACCACGGTGGCCTATAATCTCCATTTCTATACAATCTATCAATTATTGTACCTCTTTGAATATTCATTGGGTTTATTGAAATTTCATCTGAATCATCTACTACTGCTTTAACCCATTTAATGCATTGAGTAAGTGATTCTCCTTCAGACATAAATGGGGGCTTAAACATCAAATAAGCTTTAATTCTTATTTCATGATTTTTTAATTGTTCTACCGCCCTGTGCCATGATTTTAATGAAAATCCTTTATTCACATGAAAACGAAGCACCTCATCATCATATGCTTCTAAACCAATTGCAACTGTAAAATTCGGATTCAGTTTTTTTGCCCATGTTAATTTTTCCGATGTCAATTGTTCAGTTCTTGATTCAATAACAAGATGCTTGCCTAATCTATGTGTTTCTTTCAAAACAAATTCTTGAAATTGTATTGGAATCTCTCTATCTTCTAGTAAACTTCCGGATGTGTAAACTTTAATCATTTCAACCTCTTCAAAATTATTCAATTTTTTCATGGAATAATTCCATTGATTATGTAAATCTTCATTAGTTACATCGTCTCTTGTATCATTAAAATATCCGCAAAAAGTACATCCAGAACTCCACCACCAATGGCAACCTTTTGTTCTTAAAATAACTGTAGCAGCCTTGCAAGGTGTCCCCTCTTTAGTTAATTCAGGAGTTACATAAACTGTAGCAGGTTTTGATGCGTCCCAGGAGTTTTTTTTCTCTAAAGCCCATTGAGTATTTTCCGGTGCTTTAATTAAATAATGTAATTTAACACCTGGTTTTTCTGATGGGATTAAGTTTACCATTACCGCATCGTAATCTGTTTTCACATTTGAAACCCATGTATTTGAATAATTAGGACATTTATAATTTACATTTTAAACTAGGTATGTCCCATATATATTAAGCCCGATGGAATAGGACAATATATGAGCGAAGTCTCAACTAACAATGAAAATAATTCAGATATTGTTAAAAAAATAATGTCTGAAATGCCTGCTGATAAAAAAAGATCTTTGAAGGGATGGTATTTTTTTGATTGGGCAAACCAAGCTTATGCACTTACTGTAATGACTGTAATTGCCCCGGCTCTAATGGCTAGTCTATACAACCTTGCAACTGGAACTCAGTCTGGAGATACATTTTATGCATATGTTCTGACATTTTCAATGGTATTTGTTGTGGTTACTGCTCCAGCATTAGGTGTTATTGCTGATAAAATGCCTGTTAAGAAAAAATTGCTTAAATGGTATACTATTGCTGGTATTGGTTTTACTGCTCTAATGGGGGCTGCCCCTTATTTTGGCTCTCAAGGCTATATTATTTTGGCACTGATGTACACTATAGGTACCATTGGATTTACTGGTGGAAATGTAATTTACTATTCCTTTATGCCATATTTAGCACCTAAAAATTGCCAAGATCATGTTTCTTCTTGGGGTTATGCCTATGGATTCATGGGCGGTTCAATGGTACTAATTTTCCACCTAATTATTTTACTTGGGCCATTTAATTGGGATACTAATTTCAAACTAGCAGTGATTTTTGCTACTAGCTCTTTGTGGTGGTGGGGTTTTGGTATGATGATGTTCAAATGGACTCCTGAACCTGAAATTCCTTCAAGTATGGAATGGAAAGGTATTACAAATGCTACAAAGGTTGCTTATTCCCAGGTTTTTAATACATTTAAAGAAGTTAAAAAATTCAAAGTGCTTGCTTTGTTTTTAGTTGCGTATTTATTATTCTATGATGGTGTAAATACAATTGCTAGTATGGCTAGTGCATTTGGTGAATCTGTGCTAAGAATTGACCAAAGTATGAATGTACTTTTACTATTGACAATTAACATCGTTGCAGTTCCAATGACAA
>NZKH01000045.1 GCA_002692465.1 Methanobacteriota archaeon
GCAATAGGGTCGGCGGCAGAGTGTAATGGTGGAGGTATTAGATATGAATAGAATGATAGTGTGGCAATAATCGATAAAAATATAATAGTGTCTCTCAAGACCTCATGAGGCCATAATAAATGCCCCATAAAAGTTCTTTTTCTGATTTCGGAATCTTCGGATTCTAGCAATCTTTCTTTTTCATTCATGTAGGTTTCAGCAACTCTACCTAAATTCCCTAATAATCCCATACTATTTCCTCCTCAATGTGGTTCTGCAATCCCTTGTACCCAAACGATGAATAAATGTACAATAATCAATGTAGTCACGATCACAGGTAAAATAAATACGTGGATAAAATACATTCTAGTTACTGTTGCTCCAGAAAGAGACGTTCCTCCAAACATTAAAGTTGCAACTTGTGGCCCAACAAGTGGTGTTGCAGCGGCCATGTTAATTCCAATTGTTGCGGCACCAAAAGCCAAAGCATCCCAGGGGAGCAAATATCCCGAATAACCAAAAAAGATTGTGAAAAACATTAAACCAACACCTATTAGCCAATTTAATTCTCTTGGATTTCTATAAGCTCCTGTAAAATATACTCTGCACATGTGCAAGAATACTGATGCGACCATGAAGTGTGTTGCCCAATGGTGAATTGATCTTATGATGTAACCAAACGGCAATTCTAGCATGATGAATTGCATTGAAGCATAGGCAGGAGTGGGATCTAATTCTAAATCTCCACCTGGGACGTAATATATTCCTAAAACAGTCCCTGTAATTACTAGTATGATGAATGCTAAAAATGAAATTCCTCCCAAACAATAAAGAGGATACCAATACCAAATAATTTTCAATTTGTATTTTTCAGCATGTGTGAGAGGTAATTGTCTGTGCATTGTGTAAAATGTATCTCTACTCATTGCCCAGTAATCTTGTAGTCTGAAACGAGTATCCAACCAAGAAAATACCCATAAGAACGATCTTTCAGCAACTCCCATTTTTCCAGATGATTCAACAGCTCTAAGGATTTCTCTTCTAGGGGTTTGGTCATTTTCTTTACGCAATGTTAATGCAACCAAAACACAAACAATTGCTATAAATATCCAAAGAACCCAAAACATCGTATTCATCATTTCACCTCAATCACAATATGTTAACCAGTCGATGTAGTCAATCATTCCCTCTATGACTCCTCCATTAATGTATGCCGGTATCATTGGAATTCCTACAGGAGCTGGCCCTCCTACTTTTTTAATTCCAGCATAAGTAAATGTTTGTCCATTTGCACGATTTCTGTTTTCATTCAATTCCAATGCTGTAGGGTCAAACCTGCTGCTATGGCAAATACAAAATAATTTGTTTCCACCTTCTTCAGTTCCTCCAGGAGCCCAACTGTCCTCGGTAAAATTATTACTTACTAATTGCCAACCCGGAATACAACACAGATGAGGGCATCTTCCAAATGAAATTAATACTCCCGATTCGGGATTTAGAATTGGGTCTTGTTCAGATAAATCTTCAAAGTGCCCTACATATTTGCCTGTAGCATCATAACCTTCTCCAAATTGATATCTTGGGACATTAATTTCCAAAGCCTTTGATTTATTCTCTTGATGGGGCGTATAAACCACATTTACTGGAACACCATTCCAAATGCCTGATGCTCCAGCCATGCCAGAAACACTTTTTGCTGCTTCTGCTGTGAATTCATCCAATTTCATTTCTTGCAAATGTTTTGAACCATACCAAGCATCATCTTCTCTGCCTTTTGCCCAGTATTTAACGGCTAAATCACCACCGCCACCACCGCCGCCAGGCATTAAAATGGCTGCGAAACCAATTACTCCAAAAGTTGCGGCAAGTACGCCAGCAGCTGTATTAAATCCATATCTTATGAATTGTCTTCTATCTATGACTGAACCAAGAATCTCTTTGCTAGTTTCATTTTTCCCTGGAATTTTAAACTCGAAATTTTTGCCCATTAAATCACCTATACCTTGTATTCATGCCAGTCTTTTTCATGTTTTCTTTTTGAGTGCTCTGGAATAAATTTGTTTCTTTCATGCTTTACTACAATTAGATCTGGTAAAACCCATTTTTGATACACAATACCCATAATTATGATTGTAGTTATTGTGATGAACATGTGGTATGATAATTGTTGAGGGTCCCACCCATTCATTAGACCATACATCATTGTTCCAGCCCAATAGGTGACCCAGAAAATACCCCAAATAAAAATTAACGAAACTAGGGCACTTCCGCCAGAGGGAGAAATTGATGCTTTAATCACCGTTCCTGGTTCGGCTTCTGTAAAGACTCCAAAATCAACGGCCTTTTGAAAGTCCTCTTTTTCCAAATTAATTCCTTCTAATGCCTTTTTGGCATCCTTTACGTTTATTTTTCCAAGGGATACTTCATGAAGCAATTTTTCTAGCAAATCATTGGCCACTATTGGTCCCCCCTTCTCATATGTTTATATCTTAACCGCAGTAAATTTGTTCTACCAGTGTATGAATGGCTGAATCCATATCTAAGCATAAATCCTGAAAAAATGATTACGATAATTACTGCCCCGAACCCTAATAATCCAAGCCAATGAGCTCTAAATGAGGCACCCATGTCATGCAATTCAACATGTCCTTCATGTGCAGCAGGTGGTTCAACATTGCCATCACCAGAAAAAATAGTTCGAATTGAATTCAATACTTTTTCTGGAGTTCCTTCCGAACTTTCTGGTATGTGGAATGTCAATCTATTCCACATGTCTCCCAAATTTGCATCCGCCCCATTAACGCTATTCAGAGAAATCCAAAAAGTAACCTTTCCAGTATTTTCTTCTGGTGCAGTCCACGTGATTAGCCATGCTCTATCGCTCACTTTTGCTCCATCTTCTGTGTGTGTAAGTGTTAGTAAATTATCTTCGTAATTTTGTACGAGTGTTTCAAAACCTTCTGCTGCACCTAAAACACCTGCATCAGCTAGCATTGAAAATCCACCCGTATTTCCTGAACCCATCTCTGGCCCCCCAATTACTTCTAGGCGCATTGTATATATTTCTCCAGGGACGTAGGCAAATGGAACATCATCAATAAGTGCAGTTACAGAATTACTTGGGGCAGTTCCGTGACATGTACAGCCATCTTTTGCCACGTCTTCTGGCCCTCCTCCTGCTGTTTGGTCAAGTCCAACACCTCCGGGTAATGAAGATACAGGGGCTGCCAACAACAATAGCCCAAAAACAACTAAAAAAGAGGATATTTTTTGGTTTACAGAGAACATCTCTTCACCTTATGGCGTGGCCACTTTATTTGACCCAATAAACGTTATTAGTTAACAATGAATTCTAAGCATAGAATTAGAGTCAAAAATAAAACCCAAAAACGCACAAAGGTCTAATGGCCATCAATGTTACGAGGGGGTAATGAGTGAGCGTTCTTTTCACAATGTTTACAACCTTAGCGACGAGCAATTAGAAAATTTAGATAAGGCTGAAGAGATGCTCGAATCTCAGCATTTGAATAGTGCAGAAAAATTGTTGTTGGACATGCTTGAAAAATCACCTAAATGCATACCTGTGTTGAATAATTTAGGAGTTCTTTATGGTAAATATTTTCTTGAATATGAAAAAGCAATTTCTTATTATAATGAAGTTTTAGAATTAGAACCAAGTAATGAGTGGGCAAGGAATGAAAGACGTAGATATGAAAGGTATCTGAATTATTAAAATGAGGTGAGATAATGGAAAGTCATTCTTTGCTTATTTGTGGAATTGGTGGAGTGGGTTGTAATTGGGCTAAAAACTCACATAAGAAATGTAAAAATTTATCAGACTTACTACTTATTGATGGAGATGCAAGATCTCTTGATGAATCTGCAGAAGGACATTTATTGTCTTTAGGTGACTCAAATTCTATAGATGGTTGCGCTGCCTTAACTCCTCTTGCTTCACAAAGAATGTTAGCAAACGCTCCATTAACAGCTAAAGTACTTTCTGATGCAGAATTAGTTGTGTTGTTAGTAGGGCTTGGAGGTGGTAGCGGTTCTGGTGCAGCAACTGAATTCGCTCGTCAGGCTAGGCTTTCAGGTTGTTTAACAATTGCAATTGCTGGTTTGCCTTTTGAATGCCAACCATTAAGGAAAAAGATTGCAGAAAAGGCCCTCGATGAATTAAGAAAATCTACTGATGTTTGTGTTCAGGTTTCATTAGATAGATTGGCAATAAGATCTAGAGAAAGAGGTTTAGATTGGCAGAAAGAAAGTGGTTGGATTGAAGATTTAGCAACAGGGGTAATTCAGACATTAGCAAAAGTAGGGTTAATTAATCTGGATTTAATGGATTTAAGATCAATTGTTTCAAAAACAGGAGGTTCCACGATGTTTGTGGCACAAGGAAATCCCAATAATCCTAAAGAATTATTTTCAAAAACAATGAGTTCGCCTTTAGAGGGCGTTAGTATGTCTGGTGCTAAAGGTTGTTTAATACAAATCGAAGGAGGTTCAGATTTGACTCTTGGGCAGGTTGATGTGGTTGCTGAAGAATTCACTAAGGGTTTAGATGAAGATGCGCAGGTTATTTTCGGTGCAAGAGTTAGTGAAGAATTAGAGGGGCTGGTAAGAGTTGTTGCTGTACTAAGTGGATTGCCACTAAATGAGTTACAGCCTTGAAGTAAGGAAATCTTTACATGATTGTTTGTGCATAGCCATCAAGGTAATCCATGTTACAAAATGTCCTATTGCAAAAATACTTGAAATGTTTCCTTCTAAACCAACTGCTAACATCGTTACACTTCCAGCATATCCAAATGCAAAAGCAATGCCCCAAAAAAGGACATTTTCAGAAACAAATAAATTATAATTTTTAGTCATACCTTTAGAAGAAATAGCCCAAATTGACATGATGACTGTAAAAATCATCAAAACAATTTCTTCAAAAATATTAAATGCCTCAATATCTGTTGATACAAGCCTTCTATAGACGCTAAGTAAGTGCCATGCTGCAAATAAATGTAATGCTAAACCCCAAACAAACTCAATTTTTTTACCGTCTTTTCTTTTCATCAAGTTTTCCCTTGAATCTTTGGAATACCATAGGATGAAACCTTGCGTGATTGAAACAAGAATTATGATTATTGGAACTCCCGTTGTACTGTTCAAACCCTCGCCAGTTCCAAAATAACTTAACATTATTGAAGATACAATCGCTACAATTATTGCAACAATAATTAATTGCACAATCATATTTTTCTTTGAATCAAATTCCGTTTCTTGGCCTTCGATCGTTATGTTGTTGTTAATCCATAAATTTAGTGAGTTTTTGTATGATATTGCTTGCGATGCACTCCAGAATACAAATAAAGCAGCTAGCAATATTGGTAAAAATTCACCTACAGTTGAAAGAGGTTTATTTTCGCCCATCAATACTAAGAGGGTGATAAAAATAAAAGTTGAAATTGTCATCGGTATTGTAGTCATTTTAATATTTGAGAGGATATAATAAAGAACTTTGAAAATTGGAGAATTGTTTTTTTTGTTGTCTGAAACTGCCATATTTTTTTCAAGGTATGGTCTTGTTTTTTCATTTAAACCCATAAAAGCTGTTATTACATAACCAAACATAAGTGAAAGAAATGCTATTGCGCTAATGTTTGGAGATAATATGCTTTTTTGACTTAAAATATACAATGTTGGTGCAAAAACAATTATTGAAAAAATGTGCCCTCTTCTTTCTTTGGCAAATAAATCTTTCAAGATACTCTTGAGTGTAACTTTTGCTACTTCTGTACTTTTTATCGAAGATATTTCTCCCATTAAACCTCCGTGGAAGTCGGCAAGTTAAGATACTCGCCCTTTGACGAGAGATATGATGCCGAAAATTAGTAAAGCAGCACGAGGCAAACATCGTTGGCTTGGTTTAGTATTTTCTGAAAATTTTTTAAGAATCGAAGATTTGAAAGAAGAAATAGGCACGATTATTGAAAATATTTCATTTAAATTGTATGATTTTACTATTGATGGCTCCAAGGGTTCTTGTATTATTAAAATCAAATTAGACGATTATGATTTTGTAAGGAGTAAGTTTTATGAAAAATCCAAGGAAATTTTCTCTATAACCTCTTCAGGGAAAATCAGACTAGTAAGATTGAGAATTAGCGATTATTTTCAGCGGCAGATTGATGGTTGAATTCAGATACGACTAGATATGGGAGGAGGTTCTGCCCCAGAAGTTAAATTACCTGATGTCGGTTTGGTATTTGGTATAAGTTTACTTCTAGGTTATATCTTGATGACTATCAAATCTGGCTCAAACTTTTCAGAAAATTTAATTTCTAATTTATTTATGATTTTATTGGGTATTGGATTAACAGTATATGGTGTATATTATGGGATCATATATGAGAATAGTCACGAGCAAGAAATTTTGGATGCAGAATTAATTAAATAATATTTTTTCCCATTTTAAATTATAGCTCACGTCACATTTTCTTTCAGAATTTAGGTTGTTGTCAGTTGAAATTAAATTTATTCCTCCATCTGCTAAAAGTCCTTTGATTTGATATTTTTTTGAATCTATGGTGATGAAATGTGTTTTATTGAATTTTTCCATTGATAACCACCAATAATTAATTATTTTTGAATCTTCATTAACATGTATCCCGTTTTGTTTTTCAAACTTTGATGCAATTGATGCGTGAAGGACTCTTGTCCATTCTTCATTACTTATTAATTTAAAATTCTCTAATGACGTTGTATTTGGTAATTTTGATTCTATCATTCCCGTTTCATCTCTTAGATTACACCCAATTCCAATTACGCATTTAGTCTTAGTGCCAGTAGTTTTTGCTTCACATAAAATCCCTGCTATTTTTTTATCTTCTAGTAGTATGTCATTTGGCCATTTAATTGAAATGTTGTTTTCTAAAAATTTTGCCATTGAAAAATAATCAAATGTCGGTAATTCGTCACCATTTATCGCAGCTATTGATTCAATTATTGCTAAAGCTGCTTTTGCTTGAATTATTTGTGGGTTTGAATTTTCGAGATCGATTAACCAACTTCCGCACCAGCCGCCTTTGAAATGTATCCAATTATTTTTTCTTTGACCTCTACCTTTGCTTTGATTTTTTGTTGTTACAAGAGTACCTGTCGACAAGTTTGATTCTAGTAAGTAAGTATTTGTCGACTCAACTTCATCTAATTCTATTTTTTCAATAAAACACCAAGGCTTCCAAATTAATGTTGCATGTAATTTTTCACCATCTTCAAGAATTTTTTGATTAATGCTTTTACAAGCCCAGCCAAGATTTCTACATTCGGAGGATAATTTTCTTCCAGGTCCTTTATCGCTATGAATTAAGATAACAACACCCTCTCTAGATAGGCCGCTTTCAAGTTCTATTTTTTTTAATAAAATTTCATGTAATTTTTGATTTCCAATGTTTGATAGAGAGGCATCTTCTAAAGGTCCTAATAATTCATTTTTATTTGGTTTTTCAAGGTATGGTAAATTCCATAAAATCATGTCGAAAGGACCATTTTCGAATATTTTTGATGTTACTTCAGAATTCGGCTCTATACCTCCTTCTATAAATTTTAATTCAGCAAAATTATATTTCTTTGCAAGTCCTCTACTAGTTGCAATTGCAAGGGGGTTAATATCACATCCAATAACATCCCAACCTAATGATTTGGCAAAGATAGATATTAACCCTGTACCACTACCTATTTCTAATAATTTTTTACCACTTCCTGGCCCAAAATTCAATATCGTATTTGCTAAAAGATCAGTATCTTCTCTTGGGGGATAAACAGTACTTGGTATTACAAAGGAATATTTTTCACCTAGTGGTGATGACCAAGTATGTTTCTTAGGTGCCAAATGTGTTCTTTTTATTTCATTTTCAATATATTTCATATGTACACAGCACCTCTTTTTTGGTTTATTTCGTTGCCGACAAAAGTTGCTAACAATAGTTAGCCTTTTAATCCCCCCTTAGGTCGGACCCCTGCCCATGTATCTCAATTGGGCCTGTAGCTTAGTCAGGTAGAGCGACGGGCTTTTAACCCGTCGGCCGCGGGTTCGAATCCCGTCAGGCCCGCTCACCTGCGCTTCTGGCACTATTGGGAATATGGTGCGGGGTGAGGTATTATGGTTGTAAAAAGTGCTACAAAGAAGCGCTTGACTGAACTCGGAGTTCGCGAAGAACTTGCACATAAATTAGCCACTGATAGAAACATGGCAGCCATTAAACAAATGTCAAGTGATGACATTGCTAAAGCATGTGGCTTGTCTCGTGATGATGAAGAGCTTCAAACTGTGTTAAATGTTCTACAAGAAGTTGGTTCAAACAGGCGAAGGAATAAAAGTCGAAAAATAACAATTAGTATGAAGGAAATTGATTTAATTGATATGCCAGAGCATGAAATTAAATTTAATCCTTTGAATCATGTGTTGGTACCTCATCATGAGTTAGTTCCAATTGAAATGGAAATGGAAGAATTAAGTCCGTGGGACTTAATTAGAGTGGATTTTGATGGGACTGAAAGATTGGCAAAAGAGTTATTGCCAAAAATTCTGATTACAGATCCAGCAATTCAAGCATTAAAAGAAGCGGAAGAAAGAGAAGAATTGTTACGTGCAGCAGAAGATGATAGAGACCACCCTGGTTTACCAGCAGGATGGTTAGCAGATAGAGTAGTTAAAGTGACTAGGCCTAGTCCAACAGCAGGACTTTCAGTTGCTTATAGGTTGATAGTTGAAGGAAGTTAATTAAGGAGTGGAAAGAATGAAGGAAATAGTAGAATCTTATTTTAGAAACCGTAGTTTAGTAAATCATCAGATAGCATCTTTTGATGATTGTATTACTGCAAGAGACGGTAGATTAAGTCGAATGGAAAGAATCGTTAGGAATATTAGAATTGGTACTGATGAAAAACCAGACGATGGTCAAGGTGGTATAATAAAACTTGATGTTATTGATCAAGAAATTTACGTCCGAATTAAAAATATAAAGTTAGACACACCTGTAGTTAAAGAAGCAAACGGTGCTAGACATGCAGCAACTCCTGTAGAATGCAGACTTAGAAAATTAACTTACCAAAGCCCGATTTTAATGGATTGTACGATTTACAAAGACGGTGTTGCCTTACCTGCTGAAAAAGGAATTACAATTGGTAATATGCCAATAATGGTACGTTCTGAAAGATGTAATGTGCATCCAAGGCATGTATTTAGATCCGCCAACATCGGTTCTAAAGAGAATGTTATTATTGAACCACATAAAGGGAATGAAGAAAAAGAAAAATATAACAATTTGCTGAAAAAAGCCGGCGAAGATCCTTTGGACCCTGGAGGTTATTTCATTATTAATGGGACTGAAAGGGCATTAATTTCTGTTGAAGATTTAGCGCCTAATCGTGTTACTGTTGAATTAAATACACGTTACACTAAAAATACTGAAGTTGCTAAGATTTTCTCACAAAAAGATGGTGTGAGAAAACCATTAACTGTTGAAAAACGTAGAGATGGTATGTTATTAGCAAAAATTTCAACAGTTGGCACTACGGCAATACCTGTTGTTTTATTGATGAGGGCATTAGGTATTTCTCAAGATCAAGAGATTTTTAGAGCAATTGCAGGTCCACATGAGACATTCAAGTATATTGTAGCTAATATTAATGAGGTAAATGATCAAGAAGAGTATGGTCAATCAAAAGATCAAGAAGCGGCAATGGAATGGTTACAGAAGAAATTCGCTGCGGGTCAACAACGAGAATTTAGAGAGGCACGAGTACAACAATTACTAGATAGAGAATTACTTCCACATTTGGGAGATAATGAAGATGCTAGGATGAAAAAGGCGATATATCTTGGACGTATTGTTCGTCAGGTGTTGGAGATGGCACTTGAGGATCGTAAACCCAATGATAAGGATCATTATGCAAACAAAAGAGTTAGATTAGCAGGAGATTTAATGGAGGATTTATTTAGAGTTTCTATGAATCAATTAGCTAGAGATTTAAAATATCAACTTGAAAGACACCATAATAGAAAAAGAGATTTAAAAATTCATAGTTGTTTGAGGCCTGATGTATTAACTTCAAAGATAATGCATGCTCTTGCTACAGGGAATTGGGTTGGTGGAAGAAGTGGTGTTAGTCAATTATTAGATAGGACCACATTCCTTTCAGCATTGTCACATATGAGGAGAGTTACAAGCCCACTGGTTAGGAGTCAACCGCATTTTGAAGCAAGAGATTTGCATCCAACGCAATGGGGTAGATTATGTCCAAATGAGACTCCAGAAGGTCAAAATTGTGGATTGGTGAAAAATGCAGCACAAATGATTGATGTTTCTGAAGATGTTCCTGTAGAAGATGTAAAATTACAGTTAAAAGAAATGGACGTTTTTATGCCAGAAGATTGGTCTGACGGTTCAAGAATACATGTGGATGGTGATATTTTTGGTTTACATAAAAGGCCCAAATCATTAGTAAATCAGTTTAAAAATGCTAGAAGGAGAGGCAGAATACGCCCAGAAGTTTCTATTAGGCACGATGTTGAGAATAAAGACATCTTCATCAACACTGACAAGGGTAGGATTTTAAGGCCCTTACTTGTAATTGATGGTGGAACTTTGAAAGTTAATAATGAGATACTTCAAAAGTTATCCTCAAGGGAACTCGAATTCAAAGATTTAGTTAGTAGAGGTTTTGTTGAGTGGTTAGATGCGGATGAAGAAGAGGATCAATATATCGCTTCTAGACCTTTTATTTTACCTCAACTTTCCCCAAAATCTGGTTTACCAATTTCTCAAGCAAAGATGACATGGCTAAATATCGGTGAAGATAGAGCTACTACTGCTAAAATTTCAGTTGAGATTAGGTTACCTTCAGGAGAGATTGTCCATGAGGAACATGAATTCCCACTTACTTGGGCAAAAGAAAATGATGCAGGTGAACTCGAATTAAATACTGATTATACTCATCTTGAGATTGATCCACAATTAATTTTGGGTGTTTGTGCAAGTTTAATTCCTTATCCAGAACATAATTCTACTCCAAGAGTTACTGGTGGAACTGCCATGGTTAAGCAAAGTCTTGGTTTGCCATCTTCAAACTACATGTTAAGGCCAGATACAAGATTGCATGTTTTACATTACCCCCAAAATTCACTTGTGGGAACAAGGGCTATGAAAACTACAAATTTCCTTAGAAGGCCTGGTGGTCAAAATTATGTTGTTGCTGTAATGTCTCATCATGGATATAATATGCAAGATGCAGTGATTATGAACAAAGCAAGTGTGGAAAGAGGACTTGGCAGATCTACGTTTTTGAGGACTTATAATTCTGAAAGAAGAAGATATCCTGGAGGTCAATTTGAGGAGATTGAAGTACCTGGGACAGGTCTTGTAGAAGTTAAAGGTTTACGTTCTCCTGAAGCATATGCTCACTTAGAAGATGATGGTTTGTCTATTCCTGAAGTTGAACTTTCAGGAGGCGACGTAATTGTTGGAAAAACAAGCCCTCCAAGATTCCTTGAGGAAACAGGAACTGGCGGCTTTTTACAGGCACATGAAAGAAGAGAATCATCAATGTTAATTAGGCATGGAGAAAAGGGTTATGTTTCAAATGTTTTTGTAACAGAATCCCTTGAAAGTGGAAGATTAATCCGTTCAATTGTAAGGACTAACAAAATTCCAGAAGTAGGAGATAAGTTTGCTAGTAGACACGGTCAAAAAGGAGTAATTGGAAGATTAGTACCTCCTGAAGATATGCCTTTTACAAGAGATGGTGTAGTTCCTGATTTGATTATTAACCCTCACGCTATTCCTAGCAGAATGACTGTTGCACATGTAATGGAGATGATTGGAGGTAAAGTAGGCTCAATGGAAGGACGTTTTATTGACGGGACTGCTTTTGTTGGAGAAAAAGAATCATCTTTAAGGGATGGTTTAGTTCACAATGGATTCCACCATTCTGGTAGAGAAACAATGTATAATGGAGAAACAGGAGAAATTTACCCTGTAGATATATTTGTAGGCGTGATTTATTACCAAAAATTACACCACATGGTTAGCGGTAAAATTCATGCAAGAAGTAGAGGAAGAGTGCAAATACTTACTCGTCAACCAACAGAAGGACGTGCTCGACAAGGAGGACTTAGATTTGGGGAAATGGAGCGTGATTGTTTGATTGCTCATGGTGCTTCTATGGTAATTAAGGATAGATTATTAGATGAAAGTGACGGTATTGAAATGTTTGTTTGTGGCCAGAGCGGGCATATTGCTTGGTATGATCCTAAGAAACAAACTTATGTTAGCCCACTTTATGGAGAGGGAGCTGAAGTTTACAAAGTTCAAACTTCATATGCATTCAAATTATTGTTAGATGAAATGAAGTCACTAGGGGTGGCTATGAGATTAAAACTGGAGGACCGAAAATGAGCAGAAACCCACAATCTATGATCCCTAAAAGGATTGGAAGTATTGGATTCACTTTGATGGATCCGCAAGAAATGAGAAGAATGAGTGCAGTTGAAGTAAAAACTGCAGATACATATAGAGATGATGGAAGGGCTTTCAAACAAGGTCTTATGGACCCTAGAATGGGCGTAATTGAGCCTAATATGATTTGTCCAACTGATAATTGTAAGTATGATAAGTCACCAGGACACTTTGGACATATTGCTTTAGAGCTGCCTGTGATTCATATTGGTTTTATTAACAATATTAAAACAGCATTGAAATCAACATGTAATACTTGTGGGCGTATATTACTGCATGAGAAGAAAGAAACACACCCCTCTAATCCTGAATTGTCGGAACAAGACTATTGGAGAAACAGAGTTTCAGATACTATGTTAAAACATGGTGTAGGTTCATCAGAGTTTACAAAGATTATTAAACAGATTGAGAAGGTTTGTTCTGGTAAAAAAGCAAGCATTTGTATGCATTGTCAAGCAGAGCAAGGAAAAATAATGATTGATAAACCATCTACATTTAAAGAACGTTTTGAAACAAAAACAGGGGCAAAATCAGAAAGGAAGTTAAATCCGAGAGACATTAGAGAATGGTTAACAAGAATTCTTGACGATGATTTAATTTTTATTGGAATGGACAAGAGTAATCGGCCTGAATGGACTGTTTTGAAAGTATTGCCAGTTCCTCCAATTACTGTAAGGCCTTCAATTACTTTAGATAGTGGAGATAGAAGTGAGGATGATTTAACTCATAAGTTAGTTGATGTATTAAGGATTAATCAGAGGCTGAGGGAGAATCGTGATTCTGGAGCACCACAATTAATTGTTGAAGATTTGTGGGAATTATTACAATACCATATTACAACTTATTTTGATAACCAAACTAGTGGAATTCCTCCTGCTAGACACCGTTCTGGTAGACCTCTAAAGACATTGACTCAACGTTTGAAGGGTAAAGAGGGACGGTTTAGGAGTAATCTTTCTGGAAAACGTGTTAATTTCTGTGCTAGGTCTGTAATTTCACCAGATCCTTATTTAGGAATTAATGAAGTTGGAGTTCCAGAAAAAGTAGCAATGGAGTTATCCGTTCCAATTAGAGTTAATAGTAGAAACCGTGAACAAATGAGGCAAATGATTCTCAGAGGTCCAAATCAACATCCAGGTGTTAATTATGTTGTAAGATCTGATGGTCGAAGAGTTAGAATTACTGACAGGTCAAAATTCATTAATGCAGGATTTAGGTGTTTAAATCAAGAATGTACTTCAGAAACAAGTATGCGTCCTGATTTAGATGATGCTATGTCGGCCCCGAACTTTTTACCAGGTTTAGTTGTTAAGAAACAAACAACCGTAAATTTAGACAAATCCGTTGATGAAAAATATGTAGTTGATTTGGAGAAGACTTTGTTGAATTTAGAAGGCATTGATAAGAATGGAAAGCCATTGAAAGAAGATAATCCTGATGGAATCTTACAACAAAGATGGATTTGGGAAAGAGAAAACATGGGTCAACCATATCCTGAACATTTAGAAATAGAATGTCCTCATTGTGGTTCTCCTGTTTTCAGCGAAGAAACTGGTGAAAGGACTCGTTTATTTGACAGATTAGAAACTATAGATTCAGAGGGAAATCCGAAAGAAGGACAAATCGTTGAAAGGCACTTGATTGATGGAGATGTTGCAATATTTAACAGACAACCATCTCTACATAGAATGTCTATGATGGTTCATGAAGTAAGAGTTATGAAAGGTCATACATTTAGATTTAATTTAGCGGTTTGTACACCATATAATGCTGATTATGATGGTGATGAAATGAATTTACACGTGATTCAAGGAGAAGAAGCTCGTGCAGAGGCTAAAATTTTGATGAGAGTGCAAGAGCATATACTTTCTCCTAGATATGGCGGTGCTGTGATTGGCGGAATTCACGATCATATCTCTGGTGCATTTATGCTTTCAAGAGAAGATGTGGGTGTACGCAGAGCAAATGCATTACAAATTCTTAGTTCAGTAAAATGGGTTGGAGATTTGCCTAAAGAAATAGATATGTGTTCAAAGACAGGCGCAATAATCGATAGTGCAGCGAAGAAAGGATTCAAAGGAGAACTTGTTAAAGGGTTTAGAGGACATGATTTAGTGGCATTATTATTGCCTGAAAACATAAAAATTCAATTTACAAGTAGATCAAATGATGTAGTTGACGTTCATGACGGTACAGTTTCAGGAACATTAGATAAACGTTCAATCGGTGCTGAAGATGGTAGGTTATTAGATGCTATTGTCCAAACAAATGGTTCAGAAAGAGGTGCACAATTCCTTGATGATTTCACTAGGCTTTCAATCGCAGCCTGTACTTCATTAGGATTTACAACTGGAATTGATGATGAAGATTTATCTGATGATGCAATGGCAAGAATTATTGCAGAGAATACTAAAGCAAGTGAGGAAGTACAATCATATTTGCAAAAATTTGGTAAAACAGGTAAAGGATATGAGGTTCGACCAGGAAGAACACCTATAGAAACTCTTGAAGAAGACATTATGATTTCATTAGACCAAGGAAAACAAAGAGCGGGAGATATTGCTAAAGAAGAATTGTTGAAGGCTGGAAGATTTAATTCGGCAGTTAACATGGCAATTTCTGGAGCTAGAGGTAGTATGGATAACCTTACTATGATGGCTGCTTCAATAGGTCAAGCAAAAGTTCGTGGTAAAAGATTAGAAAGAGGTTACAAAGATAGAGTACTTGCTCATTTCCCTAGAGGTTCTAGGGGTGCTAAGGCGAAAGGTTTTGTTTCATCATCATTTAAACATGGGTTAGAACCAACAGAATTCTTTATGCTTTCAGTTTCCGGACGGGAAAGTCTTGTAGATACAGCTGTAAGAACATCAAAATCAGGTTATATGCAAAGAAGATTGATTAATGCTATGGACGATTTGAAGGTTGTTCCAGATGATAAACGTTCAGTGAGAAATACTGCAGATAGAATAATTCAGTTTAGTTATGGAGAAGACGGTGTTGATCCTTGTCGATCTGCACATGGCTCTCCAGTAAATATTGATGTAATCGTAGATACTGTTTTAGGAACATTTGGTGAGTTAACAAATGTTGATTCATACAAAGATCACGGAGATAAGGACTTTGAATCATTATTAGATGATGGTTTTGATTTAGAAACAACAGAGGAAGGTGATTTCTGATGGTAGTTAAGAGTGCAACAAAGAAAAAATTAATGGATATGGGTATTGAAGAAGATTATGCTCATAATTTAGCAGATGATCGTAAGTGGGATGATGTTAAGATCTTGGATTCAGCACAAATCGCAAAAATCTGTGAAACAAGTTCTGAAATAGCAGAAAAAATTCATGAAATGATTGTTAGTTATGCTACTGGCAGAAGAGGAGATTCTAGTATTGATGGTGGAGAAACAACTGTTGTTCGAAGAAAAGTAACTAGAACTTCAAGAAAGAAAGTCATCAAGAGGGATTTAGATTTTTATAAGTCAGAAGAAAAAATGAATGACATAACTTCTTTTGAAAAGGGTGAATTTTATGACGTTATACAAAAAGCAAATGAAAGTGTTGAAGGTGTGCACTTAACAGCAAGAGTAGTAGCAGATTTATCAGAAGCTTTAGTTAAAAGAGGACAGACTAAGATTACAGCAAAACAGGCAAAAGACATGGTTAAAATGGCTAAAGATGCGTTTGTTTCTGCACAAGTAGATCCTTTTGAAGCGGCAGGAATTATTACGGCTCAATCACTTGGTGAACCAGGTACACAGATGACTATGCGTACTTTCCACTATGCTGGTGTAGCAACAGTAAACGTTACTCAAGGTCTACCTAGAATTATTGAAATTGTTGATGCAAGGAAAAAACCTAACACTCCTACTATGATTGTTCATTTAGATGGAGATTACAAAGTAAATGAAAATAAGGTTAAAAAATTAGCAGCAAGTCTTGAAGTAACAACAACAAAGAATATTGCTGATATTCAAACTGATGTTACTCAAAGAAGATTGACATTGAAATTACTTCCATCTGTATTGAAGCAAAAAGGGATGTCTGGTGGAGAAGTTGTAGATAAATTAGGTAAGGCATTAAGATTGTATATTGATGTGGATAATGAATCAAAACCAAGAAATATTACTATTATTCCAGGAATTCATAAAAAAGAAGATATGGAAACATTGGATACTGAACCGCCATCATATACGGAATTATTACAACTTGAAGATAAAGTTCGTGATTTGAGATTAAAGGGTATTCCAAATATTGAAAGAGCAAATGTTCAAAGAAATGATCAAACTGAAGAATTCTATATTTCAACAATTGGTTCAAATTTAGCTCGTGTTAGTGAAGTTGAAGGAATTGATAGAAGTAAAACATATACAAATAATATTATTGAAATTTATGAATATCTTGGTATTGAAGCGGCTAGACAATCAATAATGAATGAATTAAAGGCGACTTTAGATGCAGCAAGGCTTGATGTTGATTTAAGGCATTTGTTGATGGTTGCTGATGTAATGACTAGTGAAGGTGCTGTAAGAGCAATTGGAAGACATGGTGTTAGTGGTACTAAGCATAGTATCCTTGCACGTGCTGCTTTCGAAGTTACAGTTAACCACTTATTGAAAGCAGGAGTTATTGGTGAAACTGATAATTTAACTGGTGTTGCTGAAAACATTATTGTCGGTCAGCCGATTTCATTGGGAACTGGAAGTGTGGATTTATATTATATTCCAGAGGAATAAATGAGGTGATAAAATGGATGTACTTAGAGAATTAAAAGACGCATGTTCAACAGGAACACTGATTTTTGGGCAAAAACAGGCAAAAGCTAGTTGTTCAGATGGAAAAGCAAAACTGATTGTAGTATCTATGAATTGCCCAGAAGATTATGTTACTGAATTAGGTGCAGAATTTTCTGGAATTACAATGTATAGAGTGAATGTAGTAAATAGGGAACTTGGTGCTGTTTGTGGAAAACCATTCCCAGTTAGTGCAATAGCTGTTTTAGATGCTGGTAGAAGTAAATTGTTTTCACTAAAATCCAATCTTTAAACTAGTTATCACTAAGTTCTTGTTTGAACTCAGCCATAACAATGGAAACAAAAGTAGATGAGTTATTTTCTACTTTGGGGGTGCAGTTTGATGTATTTGAAACACCTTCAGAAATTGCCGAAGTTAAATGTCACGGTATAATTAGATATTTGCCAGAATTTATGCAGAAGATGGGTGCAAAAAAAGGACAATATGTTTGGACTTCTCAATCAAGTTGGATGGAATTTAGAAAAAATGAATTAGAAGCTTGGTTGGTAGATGTTCCTATTGGAGAACATATTATTATTATTGGAAGTCAGAAAGATATGGAAATCAATTATCAGTGCCCAGAGGGAGTGATGTTGGACTTGTGGGATAAAGAAAAACTAGCATTATTGATTGGATATAGTGTCTTAGAAAGCAATAGTGATGAACAGACGCCACTTTCTGAAGAGATCGAAAATACTCCAGAAGTTGCAGTTGAAAAAATAGAACGTACATTTCAAGTAATTAAAAACAAATCTAATCTTTGTCTTAAATCTCATATTAACCCAAATGATTCTTTGGAATTGCTCGGAATTTCGCAAGTGCCCTGTCAACCAATTCTGTTAGAATTATCTTTTTGGTTAATTAAAGGAAATTTAATTGGGCCTGAAAATTCGATTGAAGAAAGAGAATGGATTGTTCTAGAAGACAACTTTTCCGGAGAGATTACTTTGCAAGATGATTTAAGTTTTATTTCATCAATTCCTAATCTTCCAATTTTACAGATTTCTTCAAAAAATTCAAGAGAAAAAATACAAAATAATCTCAATAAATTGTGTGATGAAAGAAGACATGAATCTATTAGCACTTCTGAATTAAATTCAGGCAAATTATTACGGTGGTGGAAATTAGACAATAAATCTATAGAATCTATGCCTAAGAAGGTATTGCTGCCCTCTTGGTTATTCATTTCACCAATAGAAGGTAAGAAAATAATTAATGGTTTGAATGGTAATGTCATAGATTACAAAGGAGAATTGAAGGGGATTCCTTAAAGTGGGAGTTCTACTCACACCCTAATATGACCCAGCAACGTGTATTCGGTCAAGCGAAAATTGTGATAAGTTTGGTAGTATTATTTCTACTAGTTAATTCGGCATTTTTGTCATCAATTAGCAACTTAGAAACAAATGAAGAAACTACAAAAAAGGACTTAGAATTATATCCTGCATTCAATGAAAAGATTGCACATAGTTCTGCTAAAGCGCCTACAGGAAATGCTTTCTTTTCAATAGCACAGGATTTCCCATCTTTAGCACAAGAGACATTGACAGATGGTCAAGACATCTATACTTGGGGTTTGAACTATTTTTCAATGGATACTACTGCTACTTTAGGAGCACATACAATTACTTACGATGATGGTGGTTCAACTGAAGGATCATACTGTTATAATTCAGGTTTAATTGGTAAAATGGATGACGATGGTAATTGGTTATGGGCTGCAGGTGTTGATTGTGGTTTGTTTAACACAGGAGTAGATGAGGATGGTGATGGCCAAGAGGATCTGTATTATGGTCAAGTGTTCATTAATGATGCATCAATAACTACTGATGGAGGTTTAGTAGTTGTGGGTGAGGCATATACTTCAGAAAACATTAGTTTCATTAGTTCTGCAGGTTCAACAATTCGTGATACAGCAAAAGTAGGAGTTCCTTTTGGTTTTGTGGGTAAATTAAGTGCCATAGGTGCTTGGGAATGGGTTGAATACATCAATACAGACGCTCTGAACGCAGGTTCAACATTAGGCGCATTAACAAATTGTTTCTTTGTTCCAAATGCAGTTGACTCAGATTCTACAGGTATTTATGTTGGTGGATTCTTTGGAACAGAAGCAGGAGTAGGAGGGCCAATTCCAGGTTCAACTGATTGTGCAGATTCGAATGTTGGGCAAACAGGAGATAGTTCTTCAGACGGTTTTATTACAAAATATAGTTCACTTGGTCAGCAAGGTTGGGTTCAAAATTCTGAAAATGCAGCTGCAGATAACAATGTCGGAATTTTAACAATTGATGATGAAGGAATGATTCATGTTGCGGTTGCATTCCAAACATCAGTTACAATGGGTAGTGATACTCATCAAGTTACTGGGCAGCAAACGGCTGCTTATGCAATTGGGGCACTAACAAATAGTGGAAGTTGGGATCATTCAGCGAAACTTGAAGGCGGTAATATTGAAGAATCTAGAGATACCGATGGTGATGGTGTAGATGATACAACATTGTTTTTCGGGCCACAAATTTCAGGAATCGTAGTATCTGATACTGAAGAAATAATCGTTCATGGATTCTATGGTTCTGACATTACATTGGACACACAATATAATTCCAATGGTGGACAATCAGATGTATTCCTAGGTAAGTTGGCTACAACAGATTATACTTGGACAATGGGTCTTTCATATGGAAGCTCAGTTTTACAATCAACTGAAAATATTTTTGAAGTGGCTGTAGGCCCTAATGGTGAAGTTGCAATTACTGGTATATACAATGGTACTTTTGATATTGGCGGAGTTACTTTACAACCAAGTAATACTGTTTACTATGATCAACCTTCAGGCGAAGGATATGCAAATTATTTGGCATTAATGCAACCTGATGGCACATTTTCAATTGTTAATGCAATGACTCCTCTAGATGGTACAGATTCAACTGTAATTGCCATAAATCCATTCTTTTTGGATAATGATGAGATGCCAAAAGTGGGTGGATGGTATTATGGAGATGTGCAATTCGTTGATAATGGAGACACTTCAACTCAATACTCAAGTAATGATGTATATGAGTGGTTTACTTGGTTCCCAGATTTAGGTCCAAAAGATTTCGATTTAGATGGAATCGTTGATCAAGATGACAATTGTCCATCAGTGGCAAATGAATTGCAAGAAGATTATGATGGAGATGGCATTAATGGCCAAATACCATCAGACACTGATAATTTCGGTGGAGATGCTTGTGATGTGGATGATGATAATGATGGGGTCTTAGATGAATCAGACAACTGTCAATATGGTGTATTAGAAAATCCTGCATGGGTATCTACAGAATCTGAAGATTATGATGGCGATGGATGTAGAGATTCAGATGAAGATTTTGATGATGATGGAGATAATATTTGTGATGTTGGAGGTCCAACAAGTTACGGTAATAATATGTCAATAACATGTATTGCTTCGTACAAATCTTCTGACCTATGTCCTAAAGGAGATTTAGGTTGGATATCTGGACAGAATACATTAGATTCCGAAGGAAATACTGTCAGTAACGATCATGATGTAGATGGTTGTAATGATGAAGGTAGTAAAAATAACAACTTTGGTGAAGATACTGACGATGATAATGATGGTGTTTTAGATCCTAATGATGCATGTCCTAAAGGAGAAATAAATTGGACATCATCAATTTTAGTTGAGCCTATAACTGATTTAGATGGAGATGGATGTCAAGATTCTGGAGAAGACTTAGACGATGATAATGACGGTGTTGAAGACACAATCGATAATTGTCCAACAGAATATGGTGAATCGGTATGGGATAGAAGAGGTTGTGTTGACACAGATAAAGACGGATGGTCTAATCCAGATGATTCATGGCCAGCACATCCAGATGGAACTGGAGATGCATTCCCAATAGATCCATCTCAATGGGCAGATACTGACCAAGATGGTTATGGTGATAATAGCACAGGTTCAAATGCTGATGATTGTATGTTAATTGCTGGAGATTCAGAGTTTGATAGAAGAGGTTGTTTAGACACTGATTCAGATGGTTTCTCAGATCCTGATGAAAATTGGCCAACAGTTGGTTGTACTAACCAATACGGGCTTTGTGCTGATGCTTTACCAAATGAGCCTACACAATGGACAGACTTTGATGGTGATGGCTTTGGAGATAATTTTGGTAATAAATCATGGGAAGACACTAGAGACGAAGCATGGCCAGGAAGTTACATGTTCCTAGCAGTTGACCAAGATGCATGTCCTCTTGTTGCAGGAACTTCAGGAATTGAAGGAAATGATAATGTTCCAATGGGTTGTTTAGATACTGATGGTGATGGATGGCCAGATAATATGGATGTATTCCCAGAAGATCCAACACAATACAAAGATTCAGATGGTGATGGTTATGGAGATAACCAAACAGGAAATCAAGCAGATGGTTGTTTACTAGCAGCTGGTACATCTACAGAAGATAGGCTAGGATGTCCAGACAGTGATGGAGATGGTTATTCTGACCCAACATCAAACTGGCTTCCAAACTGTGGTGAAGAGAAATGTGCTGATGAGTATGAAGACGAACCAACACAATGGAAAGATACTGATGGAGATGGCTTTGGAGATAATCCAGATGGTGTGAACCCAGATGCTTGTATAAATGAAGCAGAAGTTATCAATAATTTCGAAGATGATGACGGATGTCCTGATGAAGAACCGATTCTTGGTGGTGCTCTAGGTCTTGATGCAGCTAGTGGTGGTAGTTTACCAATTGCTTTGGGATTAGTAGCAGCAGTATTAATCGCAGTAGTAGTTTCAGTACTTGTTCTAAGAAGAAGAGGTGACGATGATGAGTTTGGACTTGGTTATGAAGATCCAACTGGTGGACAAATGGAAATGTATGTTCAACAAATGATGGCTCAAGGATATCCTGAACAAACTGCTCGTGCTTATGCTGCTCAACAATTTGGAGTTGCAGCCGCACCTCAACAACAAGCAGCACCTGTAGCAGCACCTGTAGCAGCAGCGCCTGCAGCAGCGGCAACTAACCCACGTATGGAAGCATACATCCAACAGTTAGTACAACAAGGATATACAGAAGAACAAGCAAGAGCATATGCTATGCAATATGCTGACAGATTCTGAAATCTGGAAAATTAAAAGATACTGATTCACCGAATCAGTTATCATACTGCCCTGAATATCAGATTACATGCGCTCTGGCTTAGTGTCAGTTGTATTGGTTTTGCTGTTTGTCGCAGTACCATTTGGACAGATGTTTTCTGAAGAGTTAGAACCTTTAGAAAATCCTGAGTTTGCACCATCTGCACCTTTTGATATTCTGATGTATGGAAATAGCTATACCTCTGCAAATAACCTTGCTTCATTAGTTCAAGATGGAATGGTTAGTGGTGGAGTTACTGCTACAGTGGACAGTTTAACTGGTGGGGGAATGAATCTAGATGGGCATTCTCAAAATGCTCAGTCCTCAGGGCATTCATGGAATACAACACTCAATGACGGTACTGCATGGGATTATGTTGTATTACAAGATCAAAGCCAAATTCCAGGATTATATCGTAATACTGCATACTGGCAAGATAGTCTTGCAGGTGCTCAAGTTCTTGATGGATTTGCA
>NZKH01000046.1 GCA_002692465.1 Methanobacteriota archaeon
TATTGTTCAACCAGGGGGATCAATACGAGATCAAGAAGTAATTGATGCGGCAAATGAACATAACATGTCAATGTTATTTACTGGCGTGAGATTATTTAGGCATTAGGGGGATATAATGAGAATTAAAAAAATAAGTGAATGTGCATCAACAGGAGCTAGCGCGTTTGTAATTTTCATTGCAATTATTATTACTTCATCTATAACTATGGCGTTATTTTCACTTACAATTCAGAAACTTTCAGAAGTGGCAGAGAAAAATTCAGATGAAGTAGAACACGAATTTACAGGAACAATTACTATCGAAGGTGCATGGTTATCAACACAAAATGATTGTGATGGAGACGATCCTGATTCAGGAGGTGGGCCAAATGACAAATGTATTACGTTAATATTTTCTTTAGCACCGGAGAGTAATGTTGTAAATGAATACGATGTTAATTGGGCAATTAATTGTAACTCAAATAATGATTTCACATCAATTACAGGAACCTTTGATGGTTATGGAGTTTCAAGTGTAGTAAATGGAGATATAAATATTGATGATG
The DNA here is from genome assembly GCA_002692465.1 of Methanobacteriota archaeon. Lineage (GTDB taxonomy): Archaea > Thermoplasmatota > Poseidoniia > Poseidoniales > Poseidoniaceae > MGIIa-I. Next base: position 546 of record NZKH01000046.1, read on the forward strand.
ATGGTGACGGAGTTAAAGATTGGAGAATAGATTGTTGCGCTTATTTCCCTAGATTTAGAGATCACGGGGAAACAAAAAATATAGATGGAACCGATAAATTAATGGATGCAGATGGGGATGGTTTTTTGGATGACGATGATGATAGATTATTTCCTAATAAAAAATACATGATAGACTTAAAAATTGCTACAGACATGAATGATAACCAAGCCTTCGAGGAAGGTTTCACCGGCAATTGGCCCCCTCCAGTAGATACTAGAGATTGCTCACCAACAGAAGTTGACAAAGAGTATTTGCCTTTGTTAATTGTTGTAAACAACGGCGGAACAACTTATGATACTATAGAATTGGTTGAAAATTGGGTAGAAGGTGAACGCGTAATATGAATAAATTTCAATTACCAAGGGCTGCAACGCCAAAAGATCCCCTTCGTCTAGCTGTATTTATTTCGGGTTCAGGCTCAGGAATGGAGGCATTACTCTCACATCAACAGTCTTCAATTTGTTCACATTCAACAAAACTTGTTGTATCTAATATCGAAGGAGCCAGGGGGCTTCAACGTGCAAAGAATTTTGCAGTGAGAACAGAAGTTGTAGAATTAACATCAGATATGGAAAGAACCAAACATGAGGATTTAATTCACGAAATATTAGAATTACATGAGATTGAAGCCATAATTTTATCAGGATATATGAGGATTCTTTCGCCTACTTTTGTAGAAAAATGGGAAGGCAGGATATTGAATATCCATCCAAGTCTTTTACCTAATTTTCCGGGTGCTCATGCACACAAAGATGCACTTAAAGCGGGGGCTAAAAAATCAGGATGCACTGTACATTTTGTAGATAGTGGAGTAGATAGCGGATTAATAATCGCCCAAAGTGAAGCCAATATACTACCAGGAGACACCGTCGAATCGCTTCAAAATAGAATAAAAAAATTAGAGCATAGGCTTTACCCTACAATAATTGATGCATTTAGTGAAGGAAGAATTGAAATTATTGAAAAATCCAAAGTAATTATTCACGATCATTAGGATAATTTATATTTTTGAATGATTTCTCAAATACATCCCATTTGGACCAAATCTTTTCATCAACAATCAAACATTTCATTTCAGAAAGAATTTTCCCAAGCCGCCTATCCTTTTTGTTAATATTTTCATTTATTTTTTTTATTGTAGGGTTAACTTTCAAACAAGATAATAATGGTTCCAAACCGTTTGAGGGGGTGTTTTTTGACGAATTAGATGAGGGGATAACAACTTCTAAATTTTCCTCTAATAAATAAGATAATTTTCGAATTAATTTTTGAGAAACAAAAGGAGTATCAACAGGCATTAATTGTACAGAATTCCAATTTTCATTTTTTGCATAATTTAAAGCTGATAAAAGAGCTTTCAACACATCATTATCATCAGAGAGATCATAATTCCATTTAACATCATAATTTGAAAGAACATTTTCTAATTCTGTTTTATTTTGTTTTGTTTGAATTAAAATTTCATTACAACCAGCACTCTTTAAATTTTCAATCACATGAATAATCATTGGCTTGCCATTAATATCAATATTAAATTTATCTTGACCCATTCTTTTACTTTCTCCACCAGCTAAAATAATTGCCGGGGAAATCAAAACATCACCTTTATTGTAATTCAGATAATTCTTCAATAGCCATTTTTAATTCACCAATTAATCCTTCAATTAACGAAATCATCGCCTTTTTTTCTCGAAAACTTCTAGCTTCATGTAACCATTCTAATAATATTTTAATGTCTTGGGCGTCTCTTTTCACCGTCCAATCAAGAACCTCTTCTTTAATCGGATCATTTGAAGGTAAAAATCTCTCAACCATTCGAATCGGTTATAGCAAGTAGTGGTGTTTTAAGAGTCTAATTGTTAATCATTCTTGTTTTAAGGCGATTTATAAGATCGTGATCCCCAGGGCAATTTTCAATAAATTTCAATTCATAATCAAGCAATTCTTCACCTTTTTTATGTTTTTGAAATAATATAAATAATACTAATTGATGAAAAATTAGCCCCCTTTTACATAATTTTTCGAGAGTTTCTCTGGGGGGCAACTCATGTTTTGCACGAGCCAACTCTTCACAAACAGATAACATGTCATCAGCAGGCTCTTGTTGTCTAAGTGAATTAGCAAAAAACAACCAGATATTTTCAGGAAATAAAATTGGATTAATATTTGCAAGGATAATGCCATACAATATCGCATCTTCTCTGCCATGTCTTTTCCATAATGCAGGCAATAAGTTTAGGATTATTTTTGGTTTTTCATTAAAATACGTTATTAAAAAACTTGCAATCGTGCGCAATTCTTTGGGGGGAGTTCCAAGATAAAATTCATATTTTCCCGCATCTTTTAGTCTATCTGTCAATGATTTAGCAATCATCGCTGGCACGCCGCAAGTATAGGCTTCTCGTAAAATTGGTAGCAATTTTTTATTTGTATTTATTTTAGACCAATCAGTTTCGGATAAAAAATCATCAAGATTAGAAGACATATTGCTCATTAAAATAATCGCCCAATCAGTTTAGTGATAGTAGACGCAGAATCTTCAATTGTTTTTAATAATGATTCAACTACCTTTGGCTCATATCGTTCTTTAATATTATTTTTCAAATCGTTTTGGATTTTATTGTGTTCTTCTTCTGTAATATTAAATCGTTGCCGTAAAAATGCCAAGATGCGCCATTCATCTTTTGACAATGCCCCTACAAGTGCGACTTCGTAAATATTTTGATAAACCTTTAATTGATTTTTTCGAGAAATAATTTTCCCTCCAATCATTTTTTCCCCTATTTTCACTTTTTCATAAACTTTTAGAGGTTCACCATCTTTTAACTCTAAACTTCTTGAAAGGGCAGCAATCAATCTTCGTTCCTCTCTTGTTAAAATACCGTCCTTTAACATAACCGAAACACAATCACAGAACACTTCTAAAGTTCGAGGAGACTCATCGCCCATAAATCCCGACACGCGGTTATCTTCTTAACTTGATTGTCATTAATTATTGTAGAAAACAAGAATAAAATAATTTTTAGACCATTGTATTCAAAAAGGGTTAACATTTCCACTAGAATGAGCAGGCGCTCATATCAGACTCAATCTTTCTCAACGAGAAAGTCACTCACATTAATTGTGAAAGTCAAAAGGTATAGGTAAATGCAGAGGTGATGATTATGGGAAAAAATCAAAAAAATACAATGAAATATATGATTATAGCTACAATTAAAGTAGATGGAACGGTACAAAGAAAAGATGTAGTAGGTGCATTGTTCGGTCAATGTGAAGGATTACTTGGAGATGATCTTGATTTACGAAAATTACAACGTTCAACTAAAATTGGAATGATTGAAGTAAATTTGAAAAATGAAAAAGGAAAGGTAAGTGGTGAAATTCTAATTCCTAGTAGTATGGATAATGTTGAGACAGCAATTATCGGAGCAGCAATATCAACAATAGAAAGAATTGGACCATGCAATTCCAAAATTCAAGTTCAAGAGATTCAAGACGTACGAGCAACAAAAAGAACTCAAGTTGTGGAACTTGCCAAAGATTTACTGTTAAAATTAGTTTCAGATAGCAGTAGTACTAGTAAGAGTGTAATTGAAGAAGTGCGTTCAGTATTAACAACAGAACAATCACAATTTTTCCATGGATTAACTTGTGGTCCAAATGTTGAAAATGCGTCTTCACTAATAATTTGTGAAGGAAGAAACGATGTTCGTAATTTATTAGCGGCAGGAATTAAAAATGCAATATGCACAGACGGTGCTGGTGAAATAAAACAAGAATTAATTGATTTAGCAAATAAAAAAGAAACAGTAACAATTGCAATAGATGGTGATCGAGGAGGAGAGATGTTATTTCTCCAATTAAATCAATTAATGAAAATTGATCATGTTGCTCAAGCACCAGTTGGTCAAGAATGGGAATTATTGCCAATTAAAACAATTACAAAATGTTTAGCAATGAAAGAACCTGCAGATAGATTTGCTGCTAGAGTTTCAGAACCTGAAGACCAAAAAGAAGTAGAGGCTGTAGCGCCTCCTCAACAAATAATTGATTATGCGGCAAATATTGAAAAATTAGGTGCAAGAGAGGCAATGTTAATTTTTGAAGATGATAGCACTTCAGAATCTATTGGAGCATCTAAATTAGCATCAACGATTGCCGAAGCAGAAAAAACGGTTTTGGCAATTGCATACAATGGCCAATTAAGTAAACGTATGTTTGATATGGCTTCAGAATCTGGAGTAGCAACAATTATTGGAACTAGTATAAAATCAGGAGAACAACCATCTGATGATGTTGAAGCATGGGCAACCTCTGATTGGAATTAGTTTAATCAAAGATTAATCGTAGGGATAATAATCTAATTTGGCTTGCAAAGGAGTATGCAATAGGGTTATTCCATATTGTAATAACTTTTCTTGGAGGAGATAGGCTTGGAAAGAATTGCTGGTTTGGGAGTAAGGGCAAAATCCATTTTAGGAGATGAAGCAACCGAATTTGTCATTCGTGAAAGCTCTAATGGGAATGAAACATTGTCACTTCTTCATTTGGAGGATTTAATCCAGGTTGTAACTTCAAAGAGAGATGAAGTGGGCAATGTTTCAATTGAAAAGCATATGATTACTAAAAATATCGAGACCTTTTCACATTATAGATATGATTGGTTAGATAATTATAAAATCGGCTGGTGGATGTTGACCGCATTAGGATTATTGGTCGTTTTATCAGCATCTTTTTTACCATCATTATTGTTTTTAATGAATTTGGGAATATTAGTATTTTGTGTCGGCTTATTCCTTACTATTATGCAAATTGCAGATCCGGAATATATTGTGTTTGAAACATCTTCGGGTTCACACAGATTTTTAGTTTATAGAATGGGAAGTAATAGAACATTAACGAATATTAGCATGGAACTTATAGATGATACAATGCAAGAATATCTAAAAACAGGGAAATTAGATAATTCTACATTTAATGAAAGGTATCAATCGGTGATGTTTGGCTCTACGGCGTCCCATCCAACACCTATGCCCTCTGAACCTCCAACAGCAGCTCCTACAACACCTCCACCTTCTGAACCTCCAACAGCAGCTCCTACAACACCTCCACCTTCTGAACCACCAACAGTAGCTCCTACAACACCTCCACCTTCTGAACCACCAACATCAGCTCCTACAACACCTCCACCTTCTGAACCACCAGTAATGGCGCCCGCAGGCCCTCCTCCTATGGCACCACCAACAATGGCGCTCGCAGGCCCTCCTCCAATGGCACCACCAGTAATGGCGCCTGCAGGCCCTCCTCCAATGGCCCCACCCTCAGAAGTTATTCAGAACAATCCCCAATCTGATTTTTTAGATATCCCTCCACCCCCCCCGGTTGATTTTTCAGATATCCCTCCACCTCCACAAGTTGAAAAATTAGAATCAGTATCAGAAGAAGATAAAAATCAACTTCTTGATGAATTAAAATAATTACAAAATATATTTTTCAAGATTATTAACGGAACTTCTTAATTGATCAAGATTATTTATTGAAGGCAAATCATAATTATCGTTATTTAGAGGAATTGCAAAACTAGGGCTTGGTATTCTTTTCAGGACTTCTCCTAATTGTTTAGAGTCATTTAGTAATTTTTTAGAAGCGTTATTATGCCTTCTTTCAAGACGTTTAGAAGTCCATTTATTCAACTTTTTAGCACAACGTGTTAAATCATTAATTATTAATGACAAGTCATTTAATTTCAAATCCCCAGGTAGATTAATTGGGATTAATCTAAGTAAAAGTCGTAATAATCTATCTACACGTAAATCTCTAGGTTTAATTCCAACCTGTTTTGCTAAAATCTTTCTTAATCCCCCCAATGATTCTAAATTTTTAGCTTGATTTAAATCAAAATCTTTTGAAATTCCTAACTCAATAAGAATACCATTCAAAGAATTAGTATATTCTTCCCATTCTTCAATAGTAGGTTGATATTTTTGGGCTTTGTTTTCTTTCATAGTTGGAGTGCCACTAAATTCTTCTAATTTGGTATGAACTTTTTCTGGCATTACAATTTCTGGTTTTTCTTTTTCAACAAAATTCTGCTCTTTAATTTTATTAGTTTCTAAGGAAGAATTTGTTGTTTTGTTTATCGAATCGTCAATTATTATCTCAGCATCATTTACCTCCTTGATTTCTAATAGTGGTTTGGGCTTTTGTTGAGGATTCCAAGGAGAAAATTTGAAATTTTCACCATTCTCAGATTTTGGAGAATTAGCTAATATTTGCATATATTGCGGTATCAAATTTTTAATTTCAATTAACATATTTGGCTTTTTTAGATCATTCAAAATCGTTTTTGCAAGAGATTCATTTCTTTCCCAAGGGAGGTTTTCTAATCTTTGAATTAATTTTTCAAAATTGTTTATATTTTTAACAATATCATTTTTTAAGAGCATTAATTTATTTGGATCATTATTTTTCATTAATTCTAATTCCTCAACATTCCAACCTTTATTTTTCAAATCATCTAACCACAAATTAATTTCAATCATTAATCTATCCTTTAGATTAAAAACAGAATCGTTTCGGTATCTTAATGACGTATTTTCTTTTTCCTTAATCAAATTTTCAAATTCTAATAATGTTAAATCGGCAGTATTTATTTCAGAATCCTTTTTCAAATAAGTCCACTCATTTTCGAGCATTTTTCTATGCCTTGAATTTCTTTTGTTAATGATTGAAATCCATTTTAATAATTCATCAATAGTTTTTTCATCAGGAGTATTTTCAATAATTCTTTTATTCCAATATTCTCTCTTTTTTTGCCCATTAAAACTTAAATCTAAATTATCAAGAAGATGTTTTGCCTCAACAATTTTTTCAAAAATGGCAGAAACACTTTGGATTTTATTTTGTGCTAATACTGGGTTTTCATTATTTATTTCCTCGATTTCATTTAGTGTAAAACCTTTATTTTTCCATTTTGTAATCTCTGCTCGGACTTCCTCTTCAATCATTTTACTTCTTCTTTCCAATTCAATAACTATGTTTTCAATATCATTTTTTTCAAAAATATTTCCATATTCAATTAAAGTTACTGCATCTTCCTCAGGCCAAATTATTAACTGATTTTCTAAACGATTCCAAATTTGTTTATATTCTTCAATATTTTGTGAGATATTTTCAATTTCTGACTCACGCTGTAAAAGTTCATCTGCCAAAATCGGAATTTGTATATTTAGATTAAATCCTTCCCGAATCCATTTAGAAAATTGATTATTGATATTTTGCAATCTAGTTAAAAAATCATTCTCAGTATTTTTCACTCTTTCAATTAAAGCATCAAACTCAATTTCAGATCTAGTTTTTGTTAATAACAATCGTTGTTGATTATAGTCTGCTGCAGCACCTGAATCAAAACGTCCAATAGTGCGCTTTATTCTCCTTTCAAGCTGCATATGTTTTTCATCTAATTTTTGTAATTCCTCTAGTGCACTTAATCTCTCCTTTAGACTCATATCAGTAAAACCAGGAATGTCAAATCCATGTTCTGATAATAAAGATGCCATACTATCTAATGCAGCAATTCGTTCACTTTGCCTGTTCTCAATTTCATCTATTTTTTTATTTAATTCTTCAACTCTTTCAGGTGTATTAAATAAAAATAAAATTTCAGAAACATATGAATTCATACTAGAGTCAAGAGCATCTAATCTTTTAACTATCGTCTCTAAATATTCACCTCGGCCAGCAGAATTCCACAAAATTCTATTATTTTTAGCAGCAGAGACCCAAGGTAAGTGGGTTATTATTAAAGCATTCAACTTCTCATTTACATCGTTTGCATTTTCAATAAATTCTAATTTATTTAATAATTCAATCCTCTCAATTTCTAATCTATTTGGTAATTTATTTATTTCTTTTTTTAAACTGTTAGCGAGCACTAAATTTTCTTCATATTTTTCGAGAATTGCACTTGCCTGGCTTGCATTTTTACCCAATTCATTTTCCATTTTTTGGGTATTAAATCCTTGAGATTTGATCTCATTAATACGGTCTTGCCACCAAGGCCCGGAACTAAATGAATCAGACATTCTAACAATACCCCTCTTAACTGATGGTTTATGTCAATACCGGCCGCTAATTAGAATTCACGGTTAATTTAGCATATTTTCATTAATCTCCAGCATTTTGAATAATTTGCAACTAACAGTTCGACACATTAAATTGTTGATGCATATTCACATCTTCAAAGGGCAATTATTTGGAGGCGTTTTTTTGGCAAATGGAGCAACGAGATTAGCTATAGGCTGGACAGGAGTCATAGTTACTGCAGCCATGGGCTTCCTTCAATTCATTACAGGTTTTCAACAAGCTACATGGATTTGTTGCGGGTTTTTTTTAGTCTTTCTTTTTATTTTAAATTCAGGAAGTGAAGCTAAGAAGAAAGTAACTCTTTTGGTTACACCTCCTCAAACACCTATGCAACAAGTAATTCATCATACACATGTTCACCACCAGCCTCCTCCTACTAATGATGTTTCACCCCCCTCAAGGTTTAATCAACCAGTAGGTACAGCAATTCAATGGGAAACAGAAGCCAGAAATTTAGAATTAGCAAGGGATTGGGAAAAAGCAGCGGAAGCATTCCAAAAAGCAGGCTTATATTCTGAAGCAGGCAGAATTCGCAAAGATCATCTAGAAAACGATGAATCACAAGTCAAAATACATGTGGACAGAATTGGCCATAATATCCAAGATAGTGTGTATATGGAAGATTCAGATAAAAAAAATAATTAAATTTTCGCGAATTATAATTTAGTCGTCAAA
>NZKH01000047.1 GCA_002692465.1 Methanobacteriota archaeon
CCAAGCGGTCCTCCTTCAGGTCCACCAGCAAGCGCCCCTCCGAAATCAGCATTCAAGCCGCCAACTTCAGGGCCCCCCACTTGAATCGTTTAAATTACGCCCCCCAAAATGAGGTGAAATAGTGAATAATCATTCATTAAATACAATAATTGAATATCTTAACAATAATGATTCAGTAGTATATCCAACGTCAACTTTACCGGCTTTAGGTTGTAAACCAAATAAAATTGCTTTAGATTGTTTGTTTAAAATAAAAAATAGGCCAGCAGAATTACCAGTTAGTTTAGGCGTAATTGATTTAGAACAAGTTTCTGATATAATTGATTATGATGATATTTCTATTGATATTTTAAATTATTTTCCAAAAGGAAGTCTAACATTAATTTTACCGGCAAAAAAAACACTGGATCAACGATTAGGGGGGGATTGGATTGGAGTTAGACCCGTTGTAGAAGAAAAAGCTATACAATTAATTTCAAAAACAGGGCCGATTACAGCAACAAGTGCAAATATTAGTGGTGAAAAACCATTAATTGATTGTAAAAAAGCAGCACTTCAATTAAAATTACAACCCGATCAATTTATTCCAGCACAAACAAAAGGAGGGGCACCTAGTACGCTTGTTAAAGTAGACAAGAAGGTAACAGTTATGAGAGAGGGGGTCATCTCAAGACAAGAGGTGGCTGAATGGTCGAAGAAATTGACTTGAAATTCTGGAAAGATGCAGGCCACGTTGCTAGACGCACTTTAGAAAATGTGAAGGAAGAAATCAAACCAGGAGTTCCTTGGCATGATGTAATTGAAAAAGCAGAAAGATATATTGTAAGGAATGGAGGAAACCCAGCATTCCCAGTGACAATCGCTGTTAATGATGTTGCAGCCCATTTTACTACAGATCATAAAGGCACACCTTTGGAGGGATGGGAAGAAAAGATGGTCTTCCAAAAAGGCGATTTGGTAAAATTAGATGTCGGTGTCCAAATTCATGGAAGAATTGGTGATAATGCATTAACTTTAGAGGTAGGTAATGGAGGCAATCATACTGAACAAATTAAAGCATCAATAGAATCAAGAGACTCTGCAATTGAGCAAATGCATCCAGGTACGCCATGGTATAAGGTTGGTGAAGCAGCCGAACAACCAGTAGTTGATGCAGGTTTTTCATCAATTCAGAATCTTTGTGGACATAAGCTGGATTTAGGAGAACTACATGCGGGTGTTAGCATACCATCATACCGATGCGGTCAAGAACACCCTGGTTTCCAAGGAGAAGTCCAAAAAGGTTGTTTTTATGCAATAGAACCATTTAATACAACAGGTAAATCTGGATTAATTGAAAATATTAAACCTAATAATTCTAGTAATATTTACAGAGTTACCGGAGATTTAGATATACGTAAAGCACTAGCAAAAAAGAAATTAAAACCATTGGGTGCACAATTAGCTAGAATTTTAGAAACAAGGTATAGTAATTTGCCATTTGCAGAACGTTGGGCCTTCCCGATCTTAGAAAAGCCATTTCCTGAAGCTGATGAAGAAAGCAGACAAAGTAAGTGGAATGCTTTAGTTAAAAAATTAATTAGTGTTAGATTTTTAGAAACATACCATGCATTAAGGTGTTCTGATGGTGGTTTAATTGGCCAATTTGAACATACAGTATACATTACTGATGGTGGGCCTGAAATTTTAACAGTTGAATAATGCAAATTCTTATACATAAAAAAGGATTAGTGTATTGTGAGCAGGAGGCGAGTTTCTCGTCGAGTGCATCCCATCCCCTCTACGGGCTTCCTCCTGTTCACCTTCTGAAAATGTTATTTTTTTTTGAAAGCCATTTAATTTTTATTTTTTATTTTTTGTAAAATTTACGAATTCACTTAAGAAACGATGTTTATTTACGCACTTTTCGCGCGAAACTATGATAAGCAAGTGCACGTTAGGAGCAAAGTGCCCCTCTATACGATGGGCAGGTGAATAAAATGAAAAACGAAATGAAAAACGATGAAGCAGTGAGCCCAGTTATTGCAACAATCTTAATGGTTGCAATTACTGTTGTTCTAGCAGGTGTTTTGTACGTATGGGCAAGTGAACTAGCAGGTAACCAAACTGAAGCTGGTTCCCTAAACCAGTACAAAGCTGAAGACCACCCAAGTGCCACAACATCAGGCATGACTGATAACCTACTAAGATTATCATTCGTAAATGGTCCAGATGATCTAACATGGTCATTCTTGACAATTACTCTGTTTGATGAAGAGCAAGGTAAAACATACAAATGTTCCCCTGGTGGAGCAGATTGTTCAGTTGGAGAAGAAACAGCTGATACAGTATGGGGCGGAAGTGAAGTAATTTCCATCGCTGAAGGCGGATCTACAGATATCTGTGGTGCTGCTGGAGCTGGTGGAGATGAAGGAAACTCCTGTGAAATAAAAGTTTCAATGCAATACAAAGGTAAGCCAATCGCTGGTACATCAAGTGTTGTAGCTGTAGCTTAATTATTGAACATTGCTTCAAATAAATAAATCAGACATGAGTTCTGAGTACTTGCCCCTCAGGGACCGAGGTCCTTGGGGGGCTTTTTTTATTTTAAAAATGTTATTTTTTGTATATTTTCCCATTTTCTCGCTCTTTTTTAGGTTTTAAAAAAACATAATAATTACCCTTTCTTTTGTCAAGTATTTTCATTCACACTAGATACCATTATAACCACTAATATTCTGCGTACGCCTATGAAGAAAGATACTTCATGTGAATTAAAGAACGAAGAAGAAGCGGTAAGCCCGGTAATTGCTACAATCTTAATGGTTGCAATCACTGTGGTTTTAGCTGGTGTTCTGTATGTGTGGGCTAGTGAACTAGCAGGCAATCAAACAGACTTTGGTACCTTTAACAACTATGTTGCTGAAGATATCAGACCAACTACAAGTTCCGCTGTGAACGACCCCCTACTAAGAATGCGGTTTACAAATGGACCTGATGATCTTTCATGGTCTTTCTTGAAAGTAAGTATTAGTGGTGAAGATGGAACATTGTCTGAGTGTAAAATAGGGCAAGTGTCTGCGTTAGGTGAAGAAATTAATGTTTTCAACCTAATCAGTGACAACAACGCTCATGATTTATCAACAGATAATGACAGAAATGGAGAATTGCCAAATGGCGATACTGCAAATTGGGCATCAAGATTGCCTAATAACTCCGGATTCTTTGCTACAGCATACGAAATGGATATGACAACAGGCATGGCTACAGACAACTCATTTTTCTTGTCATATGATTTTGATCAAATCAATGCAGGAACAATGGAAGGTGTAGGAAACGCAGTTGATGACGATTACACATATTACCTATATGCTGTAAACCCAGTATCTGCTGATCCAAATGATGGACACTCATTCGATGTTGTTACATCATTTACATCTGCTGGACAATATGCATACTTTGCTTCCCAATACGCTGCTGATTACGTAAGCCAAGTCCCAGGACTTGAAGTATTAGTAACTGGTAACTTCTACTATGATGTTGCAGGAACTCCTGATGATTCATCAGATGATGTTGCAATGTATGGTATGAAAGCATTAACAGTTACAGGTTCTGGTGCAGGATATGTAACAGATCTTGGACTAACTGGTGTAGGACATACTCAAGCAGTTTATGCTTTAGGAGACATTCTATACTTCAACCAAGAAGCAGACGGAACATCCACATTAATGGGTGTTGTGAATGGTGAAATCGGTTGGAACGGAAACGTAGCAATCCAAAAGAACAACATCTTAGTTGGAAGCCCAAATTCATTATTGTTTATGGCTGATGACGGAATTGTTAGTTTTGTAATGTATGAAGATGGCTCAATAAATGACCATTCAGGTTTCATGCCACCAATGACAGGATATGCACTTGGTTACACCAACGACCTAAATTGGTTAATTGTTGGTTCTACAACTGATATTGCTACTGGCGGAATGGATATGGGTGGATTTACACTTATTGGAATTGGTGCACAAACTCATGGTTCAATGATTTCTGCAAACACTGCTGGTCAAGCAGTATATGGTACATATGCAACAGTATTAAACAGCCCAACTGGAAATACATACGTGTATTATAATGCAGTAAATATGGAAACTGGTGGAGTAGATGTTATGGCATACCTAATCGCTGGTGTAGACGCTGACGAAGACGGTGTTGATGACGGTAGTTCCACTGCACAAGGTTTCGAAGCACGTAGCGGAATTACAATTAATCCTGCAACTGTTAACTTTGGTGCTTATTCTGGTGTAGTTGGTGTGTTCAGAGAAGGAGTTAACTCCAATGGACAAACAGTATTCCAATTAATCATAATGAACCCAGATTTAGGAATTAACCTAGCGTTCTGGTCTGATCAAGTTGGATTATTAAGTAATCTTGCAGCTGTATTAGGTGCAGATTCCCCAGACCCTAACTTTAACCAAGGTTTCTATACACAGTATGTGCATGACTTAGGTCTTGGAAGCGGTAAAATCATGACTACTTATGTTGATGATGCTGCTAACATGGATCCTGGATTAATTGATTTGATGGCAATGCTACAATCAATGAATTCTGGTGATGCTGCTGGAGAAGCTACTACTGATGCTAAATGTATTATTTTCCAAGAAACTAGTACAGATGACGGATTATGGCAAGGTACAGAAGTTCTAACAATTTATGAGAACGGACATGATATTTGTGGAGTTCAAACTACAAGTACTTGTGACCTTGAAGTAACTGTATATTACAAAGGTAAAGTATTAGCAGGAACTGGCGAAGTTAATATTATCTGATAAAGATAAAATTGATTTCTAGAGAATACAGGTTTAACCTGGATATAAACCCCCCGAGGGCCGAGGTCTTCGGGGGGTCTTTTTTTTTAATTAATAAATCTCAAAGGACTTGCTAAGGTTGGAACATTTCCAACCATCTTTATTGCTCCTCTTGAAATTGATTGAGGGTCATTTAAAGCTTCCTCAATTGTATTTATTGGCGCACAAGGTATACCGGAAAGTAAATCTTCTAATTCATTACGATTGTAATTTTCAATTTTACTTGAAATAGATTTCTCAATCGCATCACGATCTGCAATTCTTCCCGCATTTGTTTTCCATTTTTGAAAATTATTTATCCGAAGTATTTCACATAATTTTTCCCATTGCTTATCGGAACCAACTGCAATTACAAACCAACCATCTTTAACTTTGAATGCTCGATATGGTACAAGATTTGGGTGGGCAGAACCCATTCTTCCAGGGTTTTTTCCAGATGCAAGATAGTTTTGTGCTTGATTTACTAGTGCTGCAATTGCACAATCCCAAAGACTAATGTCAATTTTTCTAATTTTCCCAGTCCTTTCTTTTTCAAATAACGCGGCTAAGATTGCATTACATGCAGTTAGCCCAGTGATTACATCAATCCAAGCCACCCCAACTTTAGCAGGCGCTTTATCAGCTTCACCGGTTATACTCATAATTCCAGATCTTGCTTGTAAAGAAAGGTCATAACCAGGCTCATTTCTCCTTGGTCCAGTTGCACCAAAACCAGAAATTGAACATATAATTGCTTGTTCAGGAATTGGGCCAAGTAATCTTTCAAAAGTTCCCGGTTTGAAATTTTCAATAATTATATCAGATGTTTTCATTAGTTCTTGAATTTTATTTTTTTCAAGCTTCAAATTTGCTTGAATTACATTTTTACCTCTATTACAACATAAATAATACGCAGCCACCTCTTCATTTTCAAAACCTTTCGTAAAAGGAGGGCCCCAGCCTCGAGTATCATCCCCCCAAGGGGCTTCAACTTTAGTTACATTGGCCCCCAAATCTGCAAGCATTTGTGCAGTATAAGGCCCCGCTAATATTCTTGACAAATCTAAAACATTAATGCCATCTAATATTCTGTCCATGGTAAGCGGAATTAATAAAGCATGATAATTATACACATTATTACTTTAACATTATTTACTAATTATTAGGAGAAGGTATTATGTCAGGAGAAACGGGAACAATAACTGAAGTAATTACAAAAGATGTAAATAAGCCAACATTAAATGGTTTTCTTGGTCTTTTTCTTCATACATTATTAGGGATTTTTATTATCGTTTTATTTATTGCTATTCCAGATTTTGGCTGGCTTTTGAACATACTGATTTTTGGACCAATATGGACTATTTATTGTAATTCATATATTGTAATTCATCCAAATGAGGGAGCAGCATTATTGTTTTTTGGAAAGTATTCAGGGACAGTTAAAACTGAAGGTTTTAGATTTTTCTTAAACCCATTTTATGAAAAACGAAAGATATCACTTAGAATTAGAAATTTTGAATCTTCACAAATCAAAGTAAATGATGTTAATGCAAATCCAATATTAATTGGAGCAATTGTAGTTTGGAGAGTATATGATGTAGCCGAAGCATTGTTTGAAGTAGATCATTTTGAAGAATATGTACAAATTCAAAGCGAGGCAGCATTAAGAGCTATGGCAACAAAATATCCATATGATATTATTGAAGAGAAAGATAAAGGAGGAATTGCGCTATCTAGCCATCAAGAAGTTGTAGCTAAGGAATTGCAAGCATCAGTAGAAGCGAGGTTAGAAAGAGCAGGAATTGAAGTATTAGAAGCAAGAATTAGTCATTTAGCATATTCACAAGAAATTGCACAAGCAATGTTACGCCGTCAGCAGGCAAGTGCTGTGGTTGCAGCTAGAAGAGAGATTGTAGATGGTGCAGTTGGAATGGTTGAATTGGCTTTAGATCAACTTAGTAATAAAAATATTATTGAATTAGACGAAGAAAAGAAAGCAACAATGGTTAGTAACTTATTGGTAGTATTGTGCTCAGAAACTGACACAACCCCAGTAGTTAATACAGGCTCTTTGAATTAATAATCAAATTTATTGCTAATGCCCACCTCCAATGATTAATGGCGACTATGAATGAAATCATTGAAATTGTTGTAGTCAGTATGCGTGATGCATTTCTCGCAGTGACTGTTTTCGTAGCTGCAATGGTTTTGTTATTTAGTTGGCTTCAATATGCAACAAGCGGCAAATTTGTTGAGATTATTCGAGAAAGGAAGAAAATACAACCCATAATTGGAGCATTGATGGGTTTGACACCCGGTTGTGGTGGAGCAATTGTAATGATGCCCATGTACGCAAGAGGATATGTTACTTATGGAACAGTTGTTGCGACTTTAATTGCTACACTCGGCGATTCAGCATTCGTTTTAATTGGTGCAGCAATAGCAGACTCAAGCTTTGTAGCACCTTTAATTGCAGTTCATTTAATTTCATTCATAGTAGGAGTATCTTGGGGTTATCTAATTGATTTGATTAATATCACCCCAAATAAACCGATAGGAGATTTTGGGCCTACATTTGATTATGATAACCCACAAGAATTTGATGAAAGTAATGATTCACCATTAGATGACCTTCCTCGCGAGATTCCAGGGGGCTTGTCTTACAAAATTCTTCACCAAGGTTACGTTCTTTGGTGGGGAGTAACGTCTATAGGTTTGTTTTTTGCTATTGCATTATTAGTTTGGTCGGGACAAGATCCAGATTTCAACTTAGAACTCTCGTTTGATTTGACAACAAGAGACGGATTCATTACATGGGTTGGTTTACTTGGAACAACACTTTCAATTATATTGTATATCGCACAGAGAAATTGGTTTGCTGATGACACTGAAGCGACTATTGGAGATAAGTTACACTCAAAGAGAGAAACACTTGTTCACGCTGCAAGTGAAACGGCTTTTGTAACATTTTGGGTAATGATTGCTTATCTTGCGTTTGAATTTATGATGTTGTTTGGTGGAATGACAGAATCAGATCTTGCTAGATATGGAGATGGTGCAATCGCGGTAGTAGTTGCTTCAATAATCGGACTTATTCCCGGATGTGGGCCACAAATTATTGCAATAAGTGCTTATGTTAAAGATATTATTTCATTCCCAGCACTTGCGGCTAACGCCATTAGTCAAGATGGTGATGCATTATTCCCCCTCTTAGTTAGGCATAAAGCCGCAAGTTTATGGGCAACCGTGCATACAACAATTCCAGCAATAATTACTGGTTTAATGCTATTATTTTTGGGAGTTAAATTTTAAAAATTAATAATCACATAAATCAAATTAATTTGTAATTAATTTTGTCTGCCTGCATCATACATTTCTTTTAGTTCACCAGATTCAAACATTTCCAAAGCAATATCAGAACCGCCAATTAATTCTCCATGAACAAAAATTTGTGGCATTGTTGGGAAATCTGACCATTCACAGATTGACGGGATTGCTTTATGATCTGAAAGAACATTTATTGCAGCGAAAGGAATATTGAACTGACTCAAAACTTGAGCGGCTCTATTAGAAAAACCACATTGTGGTTGATCTGGGGTTCCTTTCATAAATAAAACCAAATCGTGCTCAGCTACGATGCTATCTAACCATTCTTTACTCCATAATTCCATTATTGCTCACCATTTTCTTTTTTTTGTCTGCGCTCAATTGCTTTGGAATGAACACCTTGTCCACCACCATGAGGGTGAAAAACATTTTCAGAGATTTTTGAACCCTGTTCTGGAGTTAAAGCCTGTATGTCAAGAGCATGTACTTGATAAGGAATAAATTGTTTAAAATGATTTAGGATAATTTTTTGTCTTGCTAATGGCCTTTTATTTTCAAAGGTTTCATCAATTACTCTTATGTGGAAATGATCTCCTCCCCCAGTTAAATCAGTAATTTTAATAATACAATTTGGAAGAACTTTTCTAACTTCATTTTCCATCCATTCAATCGTTGGCATTGTGAATCCGTGCATACAAATTAATTTTAATTTATTTCATATAAGTTAATTAACTTCTCTAACACAGATTCTTTTTCAAATTTTTCAGGAATGCTCCAAAGATTAGAATTATTTTTCAACGCACTTTCTACACAATTTGCCAATTCTAAATGATTATTCTTTGCAGAAATAGAATTTGGAGGCAACCATTCAACAACATCACCTACTGGCGTAGAAACCACTCTTGCACCACAATATATTGCCTCTTTACTCACTAAAGGCCCACCTTCTCTTTTGCTGGTTATTAATATTAAATCGGCCCAATGAAATTTCTGAATGACCTTTTTTCTTGAATCATTGTTTAGGCATTTTATTTCTATACTCCAACCTCTTTTTTCTAATTCTTTAACAGTCTTTAGGAATAAAGGATAGTTTTTTTCTTTTCTAAACGGACTTGCAGGGAATAAAATTTTTATTTTATTTGATAAAATATCAAATTTTTTTATCTTTCTTTTATGAATTTCTTCAATATCAAAATGACAAGGGATATAATTTATTTTTTCAATAGGGAAAAACATTTTTGCAATTGAAATATAATTTTTGTTAACTACACATATTCCATTAACATTAGAAGAATAATTTACTATTATTTTTTTTATTTTTTTATTTTTAATTCCTACATCAAAATCCCAGCCATGAATTGTAATAAATAATTTTGATTTATATTTTTTTGAAATTGTATTTCCAATTTTTAATAATGGATGAATACTGTGAAGATGCACAATATCTGGAATCCAATCATCTAACCATTTATACGTTTTTGATATTATTTTCTTAGAACTGTTTTGATTAAATGTAGGAAATAATACACCAGGTAAACGAAAATATTTTGGGTGAAATACATCAAAATTATCAACTGTTCGATAATTATTTATTTTTTTAAATCCAATAAATTTTTTATTAAAATATGAATATAATGGAGGTGTTATTGGTATTGGATTAATTATTTTCACATCAAAATTTGCGCGCCTCAATAATTTTGCTTGAGCAAGAACATAACATCCTCTAGATTGATTTCCTTCTAGTGGAAAAACATTAGTAATTATCAAAACCTTTTGCATATTATAGCCTCAATTAGCTAATGCATTTTGAATTTCAGCGAGGTTCTCTTTTATTGTACCTTTATCGTTGATTAATCCTGAGCCTATTACTGAGATGTCAACCCCCCATTCTTTTACCAAAGAAATATTATGGGATTTAATCCCCCCATCAATCATAATTTTCACTTTTTTACCTCCATTAGATTGTTGAACATTTATTTTTTCTTTTAATGTTCTAATTTTATTCTCAACTTCAGGCATAAATGATTGACCACCCTTTCCAGGAACTACAGACATTACTAATACAAGATCAATTTGTTCTAGATAGGGTAAAACATCTTCTACGGGAGTATCCGGATTAAATACGATTCCGACTTTTTTTCCTGCATTGGTAATTTCATTAATTAAAGCCTCCATATTTTTTACAGCTTCTATATGTACAATGATTAAATCAACCCCCGCATTAGCAAACTGTTGCCATGTTTCTTCAGCATTGGTAATCATTAAATGACAATCTAGAGTAATTTCATCACCCACTCTTTTTCTAATTGAATTAATTACTGCAGGTCCAAATGTGATAGTTTTGTTTACTACCCAGTTACCATCCATGATATCTAAATGAATCCAATTAATACCTGCATCTATTGCTTGATCAACTAGATTTCCAATTTCACAAAAATCTGCAGTTAAAATACTCGGCGCTATAATCATTCGGCTC
>NZKH01000048.1 GCA_002692465.1 Methanobacteriota archaeon
GGTCTGCAGCAGGACCCAAGGGTGGGGTTGTTCGCCCATTAAAAGGGATCGTGAGATGGGTTTAGACCGTCGTGAGACAGGTTTGTTGCTTGGTGGTGGAAGCGTTGTTGCTTGATGGAAGGGGTCCTTCAGTACGAGAGGAACGAGGGCTCGGGGCCACTAGTTTACCAGTTGTCTGATAAGGCAATGCTGGGCAGCCACGCCCTAGCGGATAAGAGCTGAAAGCATCTAAGCTCGAAGCCGCCCCAAAGACGAGGCAATGCAGAACTCTCGTAGAAGACGAGTTTGATAGACTTCGGATGTAAGCACCAAGGTTTTCCGAGGTGTTCAGTCCGGAAGTACTAATAGTTCGAGCTTCATAATATACATAAAAACGTCAATTACTACCCGTGCTATCCATCGTCCATAAGGCATGCCAATAATCATCTCACTTCACATTCGAAAGGAGTGGGAGTACGGTCATAGCGGAGGAGTTTACCCGGTCCCATCTCGAACCCGGAAGTCAAGCCCTCCTGCGTCTGTTACTGTACTGTGGTGCGAGAGCCCACGGGAAATGCAGTCACTGTACCCCCTTCCTTTCACTTTTTGTGATCTTTTTTTATTCCACATTACATATAACTAACTTGTATGCGCAATATTTCTATGGGGCTACTAGCAACCGAAGTATTTGGCCATAGCCAGGTTGGAGTTTCTTTAGCAGTTGTAGGTGATGTTTTATTTCATCCTATGGGAGTCGTAGGTGAAGAATTAGAAACAATATTATCAGTGCTAGAGGTTGAATCTTTTCCATTAAGTATTGGTGGTTCCAATTTGTTGGGAAGTTTGATGTGCGGTAATTCTAATGGAATTGCCGTGGCAGATATTGCAACAGAAGAGGACATTGATAAATTAACATCATTTGGTGATGTTGTAGTGATGGAGCATGGTGTTAATGCTGCAGGTAATTTATTGATTTGTACTTCTAAAGGGGCATTAATGAGTCCTTTGTTACCAGATGAAGGTGTGGAATTACTTTCTGAGGTGTTTAAAGTACCTGGAATTTCAACAACAATTGCAGGTCAAGAAATTTTAGGTAGTTTAGCCGTTGCAAATAACAAAGGAGCGATGCTACATCCAGATGTTACAGTTTCAGAGGTTGAAAAAATCAAGGAAGTATTGGGTGTAGATGTTATGGTTGGAACTGTTGGTTATGGCTCTCCATTTATTGGTGCAGGAATGGTATCTACCGATTTAGGAGCTGTCGTTAGTCCTGAAACTACAGGTCCAGAACTAAATAGAATCGAAGACGCCTTGGGATTTATTTAATATTTTAATGAACGTAACAATATTACATCGTCCTGATTCAGCAGTGCATCATGGGCGAGATGATATATCATGGAAAGGTAAAACAAGTTTGGAGTACAGATGATCCCGGAATTATTGAATTTAGATATACGGATCAAATTTCTGTTTATGATCAAATCATACCTAGTTTGATTCCGCGTAAAGGTGAAAGCCTTAATAGAACCAGTTGTCATTGGTTTAAGTTAGTTGAAGAAGAAGGAATTTGTAAAACTCATTTGATTGAAATGAATGCACCGGATAGGTGTTTAGCAAGAAAATTCGAAGTAATTAGGGAACCAGGGCAGATACCAAAAGATATGGAGAATGTATTTGTTCCTTTGGAAGTAATTTGTAGGCATTACCTCTCAGGTTCTGGGTGGAGGCGCCATAAAAGAGGAGAATTAACTTCTGAAGAATTAGGTTTTGAAGCAGGATTAACTTTAGAAGAAGGTGTGAAATTACCAAAACCCTATTTGGAAGTCTCTACAAAATTCGAAGCATTTGATAGATTGTTAGACCGAGAAGAGGCACTGGAGATTTCTAATTTAGAAGGCTCTGAATTAGATCGGATACTTGAAATCGTGTTAAAAGTAGATGAAATCATCGACAGAGAGGCAAGTCTTAGGGGCTTAATTCATGTAGATGGGAAGAAAGAATTTGCTTTAGGCCCAAATAGGGAACCAGTACTTGTAGATTCTTTTGGAACATTGGATGAAGATCGATGGTGGGATGCAGAAGCATATGAAAATGGTAAAATTGTACAATTGTCAAAGGAATTTGTAAGACAACATTACATTGAAACAGGACATCAACCAAAACTCTACGAAGCAAGAAATTCAGGTGCCGAGGATCCTCCGATACCTGCATTGCCAAATGAGATTATCAATCGCACGTCAGAATTGTATTCAGACATGTATGAAAGATTGACGGGCGCTAATTTTGATTAGTGGTGAGCCCGCATTAAAACACCTGTTTTTTGTTTCCCTGCATCTCTTAAGATTACGCTTAAATCCCTTGCAAAAGTTCTGACACCACCATCTAGTGGCTCATCAGCTGAAACACTCCATTTTATGTTTTTTAGATATTTGTGAAGTAGTACTGCATCATCGAATAATAAGTAACCTTGGAGATTCATTCCCCATTTCCCTATTGAAAACCTTTCATGGTTATGTATTGATTTTGAAAAACCGGAATGTAATTTTGAAAGTAATTTGAACATTTCTTTCCCCTCATTAGAATTCGGCGGTTTAAGATACATTAACAAATAACTTAGTGGATTTCCTTCTCCTAAAGGAATTCTACCTAATCTTTCTTTTGGTTTCCCTTTCCCTAGTGGTTGTTGATTTCTACTTTCTTCTGATTTAGATGCAATAAAAATTAAATTTGCATCATCCCATGGAATGTCATTTCTAGATTTAGGATTGTCAATTCCTTGATTTTCAATTCGTTCTAAAATGAGGGGATTATCATTTAAAAATTGTAAAAAATCTTCATCAGTAGAATCTAAAACTGCCAATAATTCAATAATCCCTTCACAATCGAAAGTATCGAATGTGTAAAATGGATTAATTCCTGAAAAATCGTTTTGTTCTGACATTATATCGCCTAATTGTAATAGCGTTCCCTAGACATCATTTTATTTATTTTTGCATCAATGTCATCTTCTATTTCTGATTTAATTTCTTCGACTTGAGTAACTTCAACAACTTCTTCTTCCTCTTCTTCAACAACTTCTTCTTCCTCTTCTTCAACAACTTCTTCAATTAGTTTGTCTTTTTCATCTTCAATAAATATGCTATTTTCTTCTTCAGCATCTTTTTCTTTGTAATTTTGAATAAATTTTATTTGATTTTCTTTATTGGTTGTTCTTTCTGAATTCCCGCGTTCTGGTTTTTTCTGATTAAGTTCAAGAAGCCCTAACATTTTAGCTATTGCTAGCAATATAATTGCAGAAATTATTGTCCATGCCCAATCGTTACTTTCGATAATTGGCGTGCTGATATTTGGAACCATGAAGGTAAATGTATTATCTTCGAGATCATCATCTAAATGCCATGGTTCTTCACAATTTAGTTTAAATTCAATTTCATTAGATGTGATGTTTGGTCTTGTAATTGTAATTGTGGGTGCCAATTGTCCTTTTGCCATATCAATTTTCCATTCTGCACTCCATTCAGATGAACTTGAGCCACTTAGCACACAGTAAACATCTGATAATTGTTCATAATTTTCCCTTCGCATGTTGATTGTTAAGTCTTCATTATCTGATGAGAGATCAACTGAAGAAATGCCAATATTCCAATTTTTGTATGGTATGACTATTCTTCTTGCATCACTGTCTAATAATTTACCAAACCCGTCATATATTTCAATGTTTATTAGGTGTATTCCACTGCTTTTTGCCCAACCATCTAAAGTGAGGTTTTGAGTTGTTGAATTTCCGGATTGTATGCCTGAAATGCTTTCTACAAGCACACCATTAATTCTAAGCAAAATATTCCATCTGATGTCGTTTATAGTTTCTGACAACTCACAACTTGCAATAGTTTCAGAATTAATATTCTCACCTAATTCTAGTTTGGAAATTACAGAATTTTCTAAATCACAATTAGCATTTAAAATTGGTTTTTCAAGTATGATGACTTTATATTTTAATTCATTATTACAATCATTTAAATTGAGGTTTGTACAAACATCGTATTCAAATATACCAGGATTATTGAGTTCTATAATTGAATATTCGCTATTTGTATCTCCATTAATTTTTATTTCTATTGCATCATTTGCATAGCCTACGAATACAGGACTAGCACCCCAAGAAAGGTCTAAGTTACAGCAATGTGTTTTTACATTCAATGTAATATTTTGCTCAAAACCAGAGGGGTCCCAAATTCGAATAGTTTGTGAAAAATTATCTCCGTTCCAATTTTCAGGAGGAATTAATGAAATTGGTAATCCTTTGGTGGCGCCAGATGGGATATAGAACTCATTTGTTGATGTTGTCTGCCAACCCTCTGGTGTGTTAGTTTCTAAAGATATTTTGCTGAGGCCATTTCCAGTGTTTTTAATCCAAACAAGCGGGTAACCGCCTTTTTCGCTCACATACCACTCCTCTTCAAATCCTATTTCCATAGAATAAATATTTGCAACTCTAAGTGGAACTGCAATTTCACTTCTTCCATTTAGGGTATCTCCATCTTTTGCAATCAAGGTCATCATCCCTATTTCTCCCGCCATAGAATTTGATGGTGGTATGATGTGTAATGTTGCTGAAATTGTTTTGCCCGGCTCAACTGTAAACGTTTCTGAAATATTTGTGAGATTCCATCCCGTAGGCAATACTGGAATTAATATTGGTTCTACAATGGAGTTACCTTTGTTTTCTATTTCAATTGTAATGTTTGAACCAGTTGATTCTACATCTAATTCAGAATTAATTAATTTTAATGCCCATCCACTATTTCTTAAAACGTTTATTTTAAAATTTAAATCAATGAAACTTTTTGAATCTGAAATTAAACTTAGATTGTAAAAGAGAATACTATTTTCCCAAGCAGAATCTGGAATTGTCACATTAATCCCAAAAAGACTAGACTGATTCACTTCCAAAGCTCTTTCGGGATCAATCTGCACATTCCAATTAGAAGTATCATTAGAATTCTGAATAGTTTCGATAGTTGAACTCCATTGCATTAAATCAACAAGGTTTCCTGTATTTGTTATGTTAAATGTGATGTATACATTTTCATTTTGATTTGCATCAAACTCAGTTCCACTAATATTTGATACAGACCAATTGTGGTGTTGTTTTGCGCTGATTAGAATGTCTTCAAATTCATATAAATTAGGATCAACGGAAGATGTAATTGAAATTCTAATTGTGATGGTTTCTCCTGCGGGTGAATTCTCTGGAATGGTATAGTCAATTGTAGGGAATACGCTTGTATCTACATTTAGATTAAAGGACGAAACAGGAATGAAAAATTCTATTCCAGGATCATCTTTAACATCGCCTGTGTCTATGAATTCGGCATTAAGTTTGAATGAATCTTCTCCATTGCCTTTATTTTTTAATTTGACAATTAGGGTGTTTATTGAATTAACATCAACAATGACTGGTTCATCGGTAGGATCTACAATTTCTATTTCCGCGCGGTTAACTTGTAGGATGTTTACACTGAAATTTAAACTAATTCCTAGACTTATTTCTGAATTTATTACATGGAGTAGTGGGGGTGATTGATTAGGGATTGATGCATTTATCCAAGTGGTCTCGATGTTATTTGTTTGGGATATATTTAGTATATTTCCATCTAATGTCCCGTGTCCTTCAGCTGACCAAACCCATCCCGGTAGGGCCATTCCAGAGGCCGCTAAATCGACAATTAAATCCCCCTCACTTGAATTTGAATTCAATTTCCAAGAAAGATCAACGCCTGGAATACTTTTTACATGAGGTGGTAACATTGAAATTGAATTGGCAATAAATGTGAACTCTATTGATTTACATAAACTATCATCTTCTGTTCCAATGCAAGCTGTAAATGTATTAGATGCAATTGAACCTAATTCAGCAGATTTAGGGACTTCTACAATTGCTACAAATTCTCTAACTTCTCCTGGAGCTAAGGTAATTGAATAATATGGCCCCCCATTTTCATCAAAAATAAATGGTGTTGTTTGCCAAATGTTTGAACTCCATGTTTGACTTGTCAACCTTTCTTCTGCATTTCCTAAATTTTCGATTTGGAACCATGCAGATGCGTTTTCCTCTCTTAACCCATGACCTGTTGAAATTGAATTTCCATCAGGGCCAGTAATTGACAAGCCTCTTGTTAAATTAACTTCAATTGGTATTAGGAAATTTTTACTTATGTCAGGGTTTGAGTCTAATGTCATTGTAATTAAAAATGAACCTGCCTCAGAACCTTCTGCTGATTCTGGGATACTCACTAGGAGGTTGGGGGTCCATTCACTACCTTCGGGGTCAATATATACTGATTGACTTAATTCTGGATTTTGGTCTACAACTGACCAATTTTCAGGCATATTTGAAGTATTTAAATTCATACTCCATTCTGCTGCACGTCTTCCAATTGCTGAAATACTTATGTCTAGAATCTCCGAGTCACCGGGATCTATTCTGGTTGGTTCTGGGGGTAATGATATTGCTAAATCGTATGGTTCTAAAACTGTAAATTGAATTGAATAATTGTCATTATCTGTTCTCGATTGTGTTATGTTTTTATATGGATCTAATTCTAATCTAATCTCGTGTGTACCTAATACTGCAGTCCAATCCACTGTAAATGATGAATCAATAGCATTTCCACTAGGGGAACTAGGATCCATGTCGTAAATTCTATTTGTAGAAATTAAGTTGTTGTTTACATAAATTCTGGCATCAACAGGTTCTTCACTTGAGATTGTTCCATGATTTGCGTATTGTGCTGTAATTTCAACAACATCTCCAGGGTCAACAGCTGATGGGGAGAATGAAATCCCTCTGCCGTCTAATATTGGTGCAATGTCAATATTGGCTTGTGAAACTAAAACATCCCCAATTAGTATGTCGAGTAAACCGTCACCATCTAAATCGCCTAATGATGGTGATGCCCAACTTCTTTTTCCAAGGTCGATGTCATCATCCCATACGTCTGAATTTCCATCATCTCCATCAAATGCACGGAGTGATTGTCCGTAAGCAACAATTATTTCTGGGGCCCCAACACCGTTTAAATCAACTGAAATGGGCTGGCTTAAAGCAATACCATCATTTGAATTTCCGTCGTAAGGTTCCATGTCTTGTGTCCATCCTGTGGAATCTCCAGTAATGTCTTCACACCCAACTCGGCCATGTCTGTCTGAATGTAGGACACCATCTTCAAACC
>NZKH01000049.1 GCA_002692465.1 Methanobacteriota archaeon
AACTTCTACAATCCTGAAATTTAATTTGACGTGCATTTTAGTAAAATCGCCATCAAACTCTTGTTGTGTTGTTTGAAAAATTCTACCTTCAACATATTGCTCACTTTCACCAAAAGTTTCCCCAATTTTCTTATAATTCCAAGGGTTTCTTGGTGCTCTAATTGAAAAAATTCTCTTTGCTTTCCACCTGTCTCTCTGCTTTCTAGCCAGATTTCGAGATTGTGCACTAGATCTTACAGCCATAGGTATCTCACTCAGTGTAGCGCCTCTGCGACCTAAGACGCATATATGAATTGCATGGTATGTCGAATTACATTATTTTTTAAAATATGCAGTTCCAAACAAAAATAGAATCATATATTCAGTGCACCTCCTAGTGGATAACATGCCCGTACATTCATTGTCATGCTCCACTACTGCATCAGGAGTACACGATGTTGATTTAATCACAAAAAGTTTAGAATGGCTATGCGATAAAAAGAATATTGTCTCCTTAGAAAAAAGCACCTCATTTCATGGTTCACCGATAACTTTGATGAAAGTTAAATTGCCAAGAAGTCAATCAAGATTAACATTTTCGAGATTAGGTGGTGAGTTACTTAATTTATTGATTGATGAAAAAAATGACCGGCTTGATGATGAAAACAGATTACATTTCAGATTAAGTCAAAATGAACTTGTTAAAGGTAAGATTGTTTTAGCAAACAATAATGAAGAAATTATCAAAATGGTTGCGAAAATTGAAGTATATCCAGGAGAAAAACCTCAAGAAGTTTTATCAAAATTACTGAATGAATCTTTAGAGCGATGCAGAAGAAGAGGTTGGTTAGATTCTCCACCCACAACTATAATTTAAAAATTAAAAATTAAAAATTAGCAGATTAAAATACAACTATTTATAAAAAACATAATTTTGGAGATGTAATAATATGACACATGTAGTAGTAAGCGGATGCGTCAATTGTAAGTATCAAGAATGTGTTGCAGTTTGTCCTGTTGAGGCTTTTAGAGAGGCTGAAACATATCTCGTAATTGACCCTGACGAATGTATTGATTGTGCTGCTTGTGTCCCTGAATGCCCTGTTGATGCAATTTATGCTGAAGAGGATGTTCCAGAAAGCGAAGAAAACTGGATTGAAAGAAATGAAAATGAAGCCTCAGAATTAGAAGTGGCAATAGGAGAGTCCCCTATTCTAGCAGATGAGTAATATAAATGGTGATTATTTGGTTCAAAAATTTGATTTAAGTTCTATGCGCTATGGCACTGAATTGTTAAAACGCGGTTTTGCAAGAATGCAACAAGGAGGTGTTGTCATGGATGTTGTTAATGCAGAACAAGCACATATTGCAGAAGATGCTGGTGCTTGTTCAGTAATGGCACTAGAAAGAGTTCCTGCAGACATCCGTAAAGATGGTGGTGTTGCAAGAATGAGCCATCCAGATTTAATTAAAGAAATTATTGAAACAACATCTATACCTGTAATGGCTAAGGCTAGAATTGGTCATTCACAAGAAGCTCGCGTACTAGAAACATTAGGAGTTGACATGGTAGACGAAAGTGAAGTTCTTACACCTGCTGATCCTTTTTATCATATTCCTAAAAATGATTTTACAATCCCATTTGTATGTGGAGCAACCAATTTAGGTGAAGCAATTCGTAGAATTTTTGAAGGGGCTGCAATGATCCGTACAAAAGGAGAAGCGGGAACTGGAAACATTGTTTCTGCTGTGAAACATGCGAGATTAATTGATGATGAAATTAAATTTTTACAAGATGCTGATGACGAGACATTTAATGACTCGATAAAATTAATTTCTGATCGGTTTATGAATTTAGGCAATACATCTGAATTAAGCAATGGCATTAGTAAAATTCCATTTGGCAGTATTGATGACTGTAGGGAAGGTGTGCATAATGTGGCAAATGAAATTATGAAATTAGGCAGGTTGCCTGTTGTTACATTTTCTGCGGGTGGAATTGCAACTCCAGCAGATGCTGCATTGATGATGAATATGGGAATGGATGGTATTTTTGTGGGTTCAGGTATTTTCAAAAGTGAAAATCCTACACAAACCGCTGAAGCGATTGTTTATGCTACTCACCATTTCGACGATGCTGAAAAAGTTGCTGAGGCATCATCAATGGTGGGTGAAGCAATGCCTGGCTTAGAAATTGAAAAATTAGATGTAAAATTAGAAAAAAGAGGATGGTAATCATTCTCTTTTAGCACTTGACCTTCTACCTCTATTTGTTGAAACAGATTTTTTCCTAGTGGGCCTTTTCTTTTTATTTTGGCCCCTGCCGTCTGAATCTTTTTTCAGCGTCCCTCCAAACTCTAAGCTTCCACTTTCCAATAATTGATCAATTAATGAATCTGCAATAGATTCATCATCATGAGGGGATTTTAACTCATTTCTTACTGAATCATTATGATCTGAAACCCAAGACTTTCTTTCTTTCATTAAAGACTTGATCTGTTCCTTTACTTCGGTAATCTTTTTCATCAGTTCCCCAATTTCTTTGTGTACTTCATCAGCCTTCTTCTTCTCTTCAACAAATGAATTATGAAAACGATCCCCCTCTGATTTAAGGAAATTTCTTTCTTTAAACAATGAATTTAATTCTTCAGACATCTTCCTAGCTTCTTTCAAAGCATCAACCATTAATTTATGTGATTCGTCTGCAACTGATTTTAGTTCTGTAATTGCTGATTCTGTATTAGATAAATCAACTTCTAATTTAGCATTTTCATCAATTAATGGTTCTAAATCTTGAATATTTTCTTTGTGAGATTTTATCTGTTTTAAAATTTTATTTTCTTTATCTAAGGTATGATATTTTGTTTCAATTTGCTTTTCTAATTCTGCAATAGTGCTATTTAATTTATTAAATTCCGCGGTAATATTTTTTGATTTTCGCTTATCTACATGCCCACTCTTAGCTCTAGCAAATAAAACTCTCAACTGTTCTTGAGCAGTATCTCTACGAACTCTAAATGAATTTGCTTCTTTTTTCTTTGCTCTAATCTTATTCAAACCTTCATCAAGTTTTGATTTTAATTCTTTATATTCTGCCTGAATTGTATCTCTTTGATCTGCAAACCTTCTTGCGGATTTATTATGATTAGATCTTTGATCACGCATACGTCTTATCTTTGATTCCATTGTGTTTAACGTATCTTTAAGATCGTCTTTTTCAGCATCGGGTTGACGCTCATTTAATCCGGCCACAGTAATGGGTGGACGCAATAGGATTTGAAACCCACCATTTCAAATCAATGAAAAAACCCACCAACTTAATCTAATTGTAGGGATAATAATTCCTAATGAGAAGGCAAATCTGCTAGTCATTAAACTAAATCTTCTCAACATTGGTGTCCTACTTAATGAAATCAAAGTTCTTCCATCAATTAAATGTCCATCTGAATCTTCTAATCTTACATTAATCACCAATTCACCACTTGATTTAGATTTAGGATTCATCCAAATCCATGCAGATGATTCATCTGCTGCTGCTAAAATTACTTCTCTTCTTTCTAAATCAGACTCCCATGGTCTATTTCCTAATTCCATCATCGCCTTACCTTGTGGATTTAATTCAATGGAATGTGTTATTATCTCAGGGTCAGTATGTGCAGATTGAGTCTTTAACAATACTGTTCTCTTTTTATGAGATGCATTGATTAATTGAACAAACATTGATCCTTTTTCATCGAAGATATCATCAATATCTACATCAAAATAATAACCCGATTTTCTAATTGACTCTAAATCATCAAGGTTTTTCTGCAAGGTTCTTGTCATTAATCTGTTAAAAGGATCACAAGTTTTGTGAAGATGCCTTATTAATTCAGACCATAATTGAATATCATAAATTATCGAGGGTTGTTTAATCTTATATTCTGACTCAATTTTATTTATCAAGTCAGTAGTTGTCATCCGCCCTTCGTCATGAAGGTAATGAAGTAATACTATTTTTTCAAAAAATTTATAATTATCTAATTTAACCCTTCTTTTCGTGTTAATCTCTTCTATTATCTGTTCAATTTTATATCTTAAAAATGGATCACAGATTGTCAATAATATTTCAGTTAATGGATAATTAAGTATTGATGGATGAAAAGCCGGTTTATATGCTCCTACCAATCCCCATTCTTCCGATGTATTAAATTCAACATTTTTCCTTTTAATTAGAAAACTAAAATTAATCAATACACAAGATAAAGAAAACTCTCTTAGGATTTCTGAAACACTACTAAGACTACCTAATGAAATAATAATAATCTGTAATAATAATGCCAATAATGTAACCATTGTTGAGAATAATCTTTTATTTATTGTATCATTGGCCATTTGGGTGATTTGTTCAAAACCATGTGATTTTTCAATATTATAACCTGAGTGTAAATGAATTAATGCATTATATTTTACAATCATTCTAGAAATCATTGCCTGGGCAGTATTCGCAGTTAACATTAGAAGCATTGCCAATAAAAACATGATGCTAAGCCAATCCATAAATGGAGTTAATTCAAGATCGAAAACAACTGGGCTAAAAGCCCCCCACCACTCTGGTGTTCTATCTTCTTTCCAAACTCCAATACCAACAACTAAGGCAATTAATGGAGGTAAAACTAACATTAAACTTGCTCCTTTACTAAGCAATAATTTATCAAATTTAGATAGTAAATCTTCAATAATTCTAAAAATTTTCAAACGCTCTGAAATTTTATCGATGTCTATTGAAAATTCGTCTTTCCCGTCTGACAAAATCATCTCTCCATTAATCTGCTATCGCATTGAAAATACATTTACAAGCCGGACATCTCGCTTTAGCTGGTCTCTTTTCATAAGGTACTCTCAAAACTTGATCACATTTTGGGCAACCAATTATATCATCATCTGAACTTGAAAATAATTCCTCTTCTATTTCTTCAATCTCTTTCTCAGATTCATCATTAGCACTAAATTGAGTTAAACAGGAGGGGCATTTTACTTGTCCTGAATATCCTAAAGGTACTTGTAATTGTTTTGGACAAGAAGGACACTCAATAGTTCTCTTTTCTGTTTCAGATTTTTCTTCCCTTTTCTTATTTTTATTACTAAAAGTTCGAGTTTCTAAATTTTCAGTTTGATTCTTTACTGAAACGATTCTAACACTAAAAATAATCAACAAAGCAATCACAGAACCTACAATTAAACCAGTCCAATTTATAGAAAAATCTGATTCATTTGATATTAATTCTACATTACTAGAAATGACCTCTACATTTGTTTTAGTTATATATTCGTCCATAATCCAAATAAGTTCTAAAGTTGTTGTTGATGTTGACATCCATTCATTAATTTTTAATTCGATTTGTTTATCTGAGTTTGCATTAACCGCAGGAACATCCTTTTCTGCTAACAATCTTTTTTGACCGTCTACTGCAATTAATTTACCAGAACCTGTATCTAGAGGGCCATTATTCTGCAATTCCAATAGTATCGTAACAGTATCATCTATAGTCGGATTTTCTGGTGATGGCCCTGAAACTATTTGCAAAAATAAATTCGCTATTTCTGATTCAACATTTTGTTCATCGGTTGCGAAATTTGATGGATTCCAATCTAATGGCTGTAAAATTAATTCAACCTTGTATGTGCCTTTGGGTGCAATTCCTATCATTGTATTTGTAGTCCTTAGCCCGGGTTCTAGATGAATTTCTAATTCACTTGCAATAATCACTTCTTCATTAGTTACAAAATAAATTTTAGAAACGACCAATCTAGAATTCCCCTCTGTAAGGTTAGCCCCCCAATTAATCGAGTATCCATCATCATAATCATAAGATAAGGAATAAATTTCTGCAAACAATGATTGTTGATCTGAGATGAGCACTTCTGAAGTTCCAGAAAAACTTTCAGATGTGCCATTTTCATTGTAAACAGTCCAATTTACGATAAATGTTCCAGAATTTTGTGCTATAAAATTTGACTTTAACTCCATACTATTTCCAGAATCAATACTTACAATTGAACCATTAGAATAATCTCCATTAATTTCTATTTGTAAAAAATTGCTTATTGGTTCAGAACCGCCATTATGAACGAGGATTGAAAACTCAATTTCATCGCCTACATGCCAAGGACCATTTCTTAATATCAAATCTCCTGATTGAGAAACTGAATCGGCGGAATTAGTAGGAATTATTGAGATTAATAACACCGTTAAAACAATAATTGGAAGTGCCCTTTTGGTCCTCATTCACATAGCGGAATCAATGACTAATTAAGATACATTGCGTAACTTTCAATGATTACTAACATTTATTGAAGAAATCAAAGTCGAGCGAACGTTAGAGATGGAGCCGAAGACGCTATTACAATTAAAGCCAGAATTATTGGCTAAAGCAATTATTCATCGAAGACAGCATTTAATGGACCAATTGCCAGAAATAATCAAAAAAGCTAAAGAAGAAGTTAGAGAAGCAGAAGATGCAATAAAATACCATGAAAAACTTACATCTGAAAATGACAATAAGACCGTAGGAAATAAGGAAAAAGGCAAAAAATTACGTGAAGAATTTAATTTAGCCATAGGCAGATTAAATAGGGCAGAGAATATTTTCAAAAATTCTGAAGAAATTATTTCATTTTGGGAAGGAAAATTAGAATTTGGTTTTGAAGAACTATTGGAAGATTGTGAAAGAGTTGAAAACG
>NZKH01000050.1 GCA_002692465.1 Methanobacteriota archaeon
GGGATGCTAGGTTTTGTATTCATCAAATGACTTATGTGTTCCCATTCAGATCTTTTACTTAATTTAGCAGATGCTTTCAAACAAGCTAAACTTACTCCTAACATTGCATTTGCACCTAATTTTGATTTGTTTGGCGTCCCATCTAATTCTAACATTATTTCATCGATTTCTTTTTGAAATGATTTGGAAACTACATCTAAACCAATTAAATTTTTACGAATTGTTGAATTTACATTTTCAACCGCTAAACTTACTCCTTTACCATTCCATTTTTCCCCCCCGTCACGTAATTCTATTGCTTCATAAGCACCAGTTGATGCACCACTCGGAACTGCTGCACGTGATTCATGAATCCCATTAACAAAACAATCAACTTCCACAGTAGGATTTCCTCTACTATCAATAATTGTTCTAGCAAAAATATTAGTTAATTCGGAATATTCTGACATTATTCTCATACCTTTCTTATTCTATTCCGCCTATAGTTTATTCACTAGAATCACTGATTTCTAAATTATCTTCTTCAGTTGAAAAATAATAATAGAAAAATAAGACTGAGAAAGCTGTAGACATATGCCATAACGAATGATATTGGAACAAAGACTCTGGAACGCAGTGTTCTACTGATTTATCAATTCTCCAAACGATATTGCCGATGATATAGGTAATTATTCCCCCTATTAGAAAAGGTGAGGCACGCCTAACTATTTTTTGTCCTGGATAATAATATAATGTAAATGCTATAATTAAAAATAGCAGTGTCAATATTAAAAGTAACATTTGTGGAGGTTCTACAGTCAAAGAAAATAATGCAATTAAAGGCAATGATATCATTATTATTAAATTATTCTTTGTGATATTTTTAGATTCTAAAATTATCCAAGTGCCAATATATAACGCCCAAAAATAATCTCTAGTTATATGTTTTAATTTCAAATTTTTAGAATCTGAGTCTGTAGCTATTAATGCGTCTATTCCTGAATAATCCTTAATCAATACCAGATTTGTTAATGATCCTACTGCATCGATTAATACTGTAAAAATGAATACAATAGAAAATAGACCCAATAATTTATTTTCTGACCAAGAATAACTTCTCGATAAATTATAAAATACTGGGAATGAAATGAAAAATAACATACCTGACCAATCTAAAATCCCCCCTAATGCTGTATTTGAACCATGCATTGCAAAACTTCCAAGACCAATGTATATTGATCCTGTAGCATATAAGATTGGAGCAATGTTACGGCTCCTCATCGGATTTTTACCCTTTATTGGAAAATCATCCATTATATACAGAATATATAACCCTACTAAAACGAATGAAAGACTAGATAATGAGTTCATTGGTTCTTTGAGTAATCCTGTTCTTTTCGCCTCACAAAATCCGTCTTTTTCAATTGCTGGTTCTACTCCGTTCCAGATAAAAAGTCCTAAAATGAAAAATAATAAAATAAAGAGTATGGTGGATGCCAAAGCAATTTTAAATTCTTTTTTTGTTTCTAAATTTATCATATATGCCCAACTCAAAGTTCTGGTTTTTGAAAAATGCCCCGATAATATCCTAATGTTCCATTTTGAAATGCCTCATAAACCGGTGTCCCTTTAACACCCGCAAATGTTTCAAAACTCCGTCTTATAAATTTCCCAGTGCCCTTCTGAATCATGGCCTGTTTTTCTTCATTAATTTTATCTAATGCTGTTATTACTTGTTTTGTAATTTCTTCATCTTTAATGGAGATAAGGCCCGCTGAAGAAAATGCTTCTTGAGTATTTTTCAAACCTTTTTTGTCCCTAAAATCTGTCCAAGCAAATTTACCACCCGGTTTTAGAACTCTGAATACTTCTTTGGAAAAAGCAGACATATTACTATAACAATGGCTTGATTCTACATTATAGACAACATCAAATGTATTATCTTCAAAGGTCATTTTCATTGCATTACCTTCAAAAAAACTAAGATTTTTAATTTCAGAAAATTTGAGGGCACACATTTTAGCTGCTTGAGGAGAATAATCAATCGCCGTAAGCATCTGCGGAGAATAAGTTCTAGCAATCCAACTTGCTCCCCCTCCTCTACCAGATCCAACTTCTAAAACCTGTTTTTCTTTAAGATCTAAATCTCTTATGTTCATATTATAAAGTTGAATAAATAATCTTGATTTCTCATCTTCTTCGGACAAAATAAGGGGAGTCTCATCTACAAATCCATAATTCATGAAATTTAATGTTCCCCATGCATCTCTTTTGGCTAATCTTTGATACCACCATCTCCACATTCTATCTCCAATTCTACCTGGAAATAATTTTAACATTGTAGCAAAAATACGTGCTGGTATACCAAGGCGCAATGTCACACCTTCCATTTAACTGAACAACCGATACTTTCTGTGCGAGATACTAATATACTTTCATTAGAAATTAATGCATTTATTGCATCTAATAATTCGCTAGAGGATACATTCATTGGGTTTTTAGGTGAATCATCCATCCTTCCTCTATAAATTACAGTTTTGTTGGAATCTATCAAATAAAATTCCGGTGTTCTTTCGGCCCCCCATTCTTTTGCGACTTCTTGTGTTTCATCGTGGAGATAAGGGTACGGCATCCCTTTCATTGCTCTTTTATGCATTGCTTGGAATGAGTCATCTGGGTATTTAATTGCATCATTTGAATTTATCCCTACAAATCCAATGTTATTTTCTGATGCATAAGTTGCTATATTGTTAATGCGCTCAATTGAACCCACTACATAGGGACAATGATTGCATTCAAAAACAATTACTGCTCCATTTTTTCCCATTATTTGATCAAGTGAAGTGTATTCCGAAGCATCCTCACTTTTTGCATTTTTTAAAATAAATTCGGGCGCCACATCTCCCGGTTCAAGACCACTCATGCACCGTCCAAAAAATACTTACAAATATCATTTATGGATTTTTATTATTTGGATTCTATGGAGATTTGCATTTCACAATGGCTCAAACGTTGTCTTGCAACATCATTATTAGAATCTATATCCAATACTTGTCTCCACAATGGTGCTGCTTTCTTCCACCTTCCGGCTGAATGGTGAATTGATGCAAGATGTAAACGCGCATCTATGTGTTGTGAATCGACTTTTATTGTTGTTTCAAAGTCTTGAATTGCCGCCTCTTCTTCTCCCCATTCAAGATATAATAATCCCCTATTATGCCAAGCGGGTGAAAAATTCGAATCTAATCTAATCGCCTTATTGAGGGGCGCTTCGGCTTGATCTGGAGTTCCTAAAGCAATATTGCACGCTGCTAACTGAGTTAATGCGTGCGGATGATTTCCATTTAATTCCAAAATTTCTGTCCATAATTTTTTTGCGGAATCCCAATTAGCAACTAACATCAAAACATCGGCCTTTCTACATTTTGCAAGTGTTAATTCGGGTGCTTGTTCTAATAAAATTTCACAATCATCTAATGCACTATCATGTAATCCAAGTGCCAAACTTGCAGCTATACGATTTAATCTAGCCCTAACATGTAACGGATCATGCCTTTCCAATACATCATCAAAATGATTCCTAGCAGAAATAAAATTACCATTCATGCAATCTAAATTTCCTCTTAAATAAGCAATCAAAGCAGTATCTTCTAAACCTACTGCTGCTGATTCAATTAACCGGTTTGCCTCTACTAAATCTCCAACATCTAATGCCAATAATGCCGATTCCGCATAAACACTTGATTCGCCATCAAGAAGCCTGGATGCTCTATCTAGCGCTTCTTTTGCTACTTCCAAATTTTTCAATAATCTTTCACACCTAGCAATCCCTAACCAAGCAATGCCTAATTCACGATTCAATTCTATTGCGGTTTCAAAAGATTGCTTAGCTATTGTAATGTGGATTTCATCTGTTTCTCCGGTTCCATCCCTTTGCATATCTGCATACATTAATTGAATTCTAGCTCTTGCTACGTGAATTATGGAAGTTTGAACCGTTGCTTCATTAAGTAATTTTTCTGCAAGTTCTAACTCTCCACTTTCTCTGAGAAGATTTGCAATATGTGCTCTTAATTCATCATTTTCTGGGTTAGTATCTAACGCTGACTGTAATGTTTCACTAGCGCTAATTTCTCCTTCACTTAATGCAACTAAATCTGCTTTAAGTAAAATTAATTCAGTTCCTCCTGCATTCAAAGCAACTGCATGTCTTGCCGCTCTAAGTGCATCTTCATGATGTAATGGATTGTCGGCCAATAATCTTGCTTTGAGGGCCCAAGCTTCGCCAAATTGTCTATGAGATTGTATTGCTTCTTCTACTGAACTTAAAGCATTATCAAATTCAGAAAGTTCAATGTGCATTTTTGCTTTCAAAAACCAATCCTCTGACCTTTCTGGTTCTTTTTCAAGTATCTTTTCAAGTCTTTCGATAGTTTCTTGAGGTGAGCCTGAACGACTTCTTAGTCCTGAAAGTAAACTTTGATCAGCAGGGGTGTCTTTACCCATTGCTTCTAATCTTAACATATCTCTTTCCGCTCTTTCTTCATCGACTCCACTTTGTATTACAAGTGATGCATGAGATCTTAACAAATCTGAATTATCTGGATCATGTTCTATCATCTTCTCAATCCAATCTAATTGTAATTCCACATTTCCTTCTTGTTTAGCCAAATGTGATAATGAACTAAGACTTACCGTGTGACCAGGACTTTGTTCTATTGCTGATTGATAACAAGAATAAGCCCAATCTAAATGACCGCACCTATACAATAATTCACCTAATTTTGCAAATTCTAATGTATTTAGACCCAATGATGAAGCTTCTATGTTCATACTTTTCAATAATGAAAATAACCTGTCTGTTAAGTTAAGTGCACCTGGTTGAAGTGGTTGTGGCTCTTTACCTAAATCTCCCTCGATTTCTACACTTTTCAACAACATTCTCATTGCAGAATGTAATTCCTTTGCATTAGATGCAGCGGT
This sequence comes from Methanobacteriota archaeon, assembly GCA_002692465.1. GTDB lineage: Archaea > Thermoplasmatota > Poseidoniia > Poseidoniales > Poseidoniaceae > MGIIa-I. The sequence continues at coordinate 4,963 of NZKH01000050.1, forward strand.
ACTTGAATCGCTTAAGCCTGCATCGATCTGTGTTTCTATTTTTTTTAATACGGTATGAATTGCAATTGCACCTTGATTTTCAGGATTGCTTTGTAATATTGCTTCCGATGATAAATTCATCAAATTGATTGATGATTCCATTCTAGAAAGGCCTGAACGCATTTCTGCCCTATCAGCAGCAAGGTCAATTTGTAATAATCTGATTCTTGCTTCATTACGTAACATCCACCAAATTACGGTACCAGAAAGTGCACCCAAAAGCAAAATTAATGTCAACAATAGATAATCCATCGGAACACAGCGGCATTATTACGGTTTTATGGTCTGCGGCTGAAAAGTATAGTTTAATGCCTGTTTGACGACTAAATTATAATTCGCGAAAATTTAATTATTTTTTTTATCTGAATCTTCCATATACACACTATCTTGGATATTATGGCCAATTCTGTCCAC
>NZKH01000051.1 GCA_002692465.1 Methanobacteriota archaeon
GATAGCTCATCCGCAGAACAAACAGTTGATGAAATTAGAACAAATGGTTCCGATGCGGTTGCTTTGAAAATAGATTGTAGTTCACCATCCGAAATTTTGTTGCTTTCTGAACACCCCTGGTGTAAAAATGGAATAGATGTTTTAATTTTAAATCATGGAGCATATGATCGGATTTCAGCATCAGAATTAACAGATGAAATTTTGAGAAAATCAATGGAAATAAATTTTTTCGGAGCCTTTGGGGTATGGAATTCTGTTAAAGAACATCTAACTAAAAAAGCAAGAATTGTGGTAATCGGCTCCCAATTAGGGATTAAAGGGTCTCCACATGGAGCAGATTATTCTGCAAGTAAGGCTGCATTACATGTATGGGCTAGAAGTCTTGCACAGGATTTAGGATCTTCTGGTAAAAGGGTTAATGTCGTAGCACCAGGTTATGTGGATACTGCAATCTTGGCAGGGGATTCTAAAGAAAAAAGGAAACAAAGAGAATTAGAAGTGCCATTGAAAAGGATAGGACAACCTTCAGATATTGCAGGAGTTGTGGCATTTCTTTGTAGTTCAGATTCTGCATACATTACTGGAGCAGTAATTCATGTCAATGGTGGATTATTTTTGCCTTGAGGTGCGTTGATTTGAAAAATGATCCCTTTGATTTATCTAAAGCCTTAGAGGGGGCATCAAAAAATCTGCTAGACCCAGAAATTTCTTGTTTTAATCTACAAACAGATTTATTGCCAGCAGGCGACCAAAAAAAAGCAATTGAAGAATTAATTATTCAATTGAAAAATAATCAAAAAAGATGTATCTTATTGGGAGTCACTGGAAGTGGAAAGACCTTTGCTATGGCTCACATAATCGAACAAATGAATTTGCCAACTTTAGTAATGAGTCACAATAAAACATTAGCTAGACAACTACATCAAGAATTTTCTGGATTATTTCCTAATAACGCTGTAGAGTATTTTGTATCGCATTATGATTATTATCAACCAGAAGCATATTTGCCGCAAAGAGACCTTTATATTGATAAGGAACTTTCTATTAATGAAAGAATAGATCAAGAACGTTTTGCAACAGTAGCTAGTCTTGTTTCAAGACCTGATGTTTTAGTTGTCAGTTCAGTATCTTGTATTTACGGATTAAATGCTCCTGAAACATTTCTTAAGCACCATTGTAGGGTCTTTGTAGGGCAGGAAATAGAAGTAATTGATTTAATTAAAGAATTAGTTAATCTGCAATATTCTCGTTCTAATACAGATTTGAGTAGAGGGCAATTTAGAGTTAGGGGTGAAGTATTGGATATTTGGATGCCAAGTAGAGATGATCCTTTAAGAATTAAATTTGACTTTGAGGGCGTTGAAAGTATACAATTATGTGATTCAGTATCTTGGGAAATTTATGAAACTTTAGATGAGGCTTGGATTCATCCAAAAGAGTTCTTTATGACAAGCCCTGAAAGGTTTGAAAGGGCTTTAGAGTCCATAGAATCGGAATTAAAAGAGACAGTAGAAGAATTTAGAAATAATAGTCTTGATGTTGAAGCACAGCGTTTAGAACAGAGAACAAAGTATGATTTAGAAATGCTTAGAGAGATTGGACATTGTTCTGGAGTTGAAAATTATTCTTTACATTTTGATGGTAGGGAAAAAGGAGATCGCCCATATTGCCTTCTTGATTTTTTAGCAGCTTGTGCAAAACAATTTCATGGTGATGAAAAGAAATATCTTGTTTTAATGGATGAAAGTCATGTAACTTTACCCCAAGTAGGAGGTATGTATTTTGGAGATAGAAGTAGAAAATTAAATTTAATTGAGCACGGATTTAGGCTTCCTAGTGCTGCCGATAATAGGCCCTTGAAAATTTCAGAATTTCAAAAGTTAGTTCCTCAGATGCTTTATGTGTCTGCAACACCTGGAGAAAGAGAATTAAGACATTTATGTGAAACTACTAATCAAAAAGTATCTTCAAGTTTAATGCATGTAAAAGGAGGGGGTGGAGTTAATATTCCCGAATTAGAATCTAAAGATCCTAATGCAGAAAGCATGTTCGAAATTTTACAAAAAATTGACGGAATTGCTAGAATGGAAATACGGCCAACAGGTCTTCTAGATCCTGAGATAGAGGTACGGGATACTGAAGGACAAATTCAGGATTTGATGTCAGAGATTAATCATTGCATAGAGCGAAATGAACGAATATTAATTACAGTTCTTACAATTAAATTTGCAGAAGAAGTTTCTGAATATTTACAGAGAATGGGGATTAAATCACATTATTTGCACAGTGAAATAGACACTCTTGAACGTACTGAAATAATTAAACATTTGAGGCATGGAAATATTGATGTGATTGTAGGAATAAATCTCTTAAGGGAGGGTTTGGATATTCCTGAAGTGGGTTTAGTAGCTATTTTTGACGCAGATAAACAGGGCTTTTTACGTAATGAAAGAAGTTTATTACAAACTATTGGTAGAGCGTCTAGGAATGAAAATGGTCGAGTTTTAATGTATGCAAATAAGATGTCTCCATCAATGAAAGCTGCAATTACTCAAACAGTTGAAAGAAGACAAAGACAACATGATTATAATCAAAAAAATAATATTAAGCCTAAAACAATAAAAAAAGCGTTACCAATTCTTGGTGAAGATACTCAAGACATACTTACAGGAACAGTACAAGGTTCTAAAAAAGGCGGGCGAAGATTGGTAGGTAAAAAAGGAACAAATAAGCAATCTGATTTTATTAATAAATTTAAATTAGGGGCTGGAAAATTTGCATCTCAACAACTCAAATCAAAGAACTCAGAAAATGAAATTGATAATTTAACAGCATCAATTAATGCTATAAGGACTGAAATGGAAATCGCAGCTTCAGAATTAGAATTTGAAAAAGCAGCATATCTTAGAGATCGTTTGAAAGAATTAGAATCATTGAGGGATTAAATTGGATTTAAAAACCATAAAATTATTGAATAAAATAAATGATTCGGGAGTTGATATTTGTTTAATATCTAAATATTGGGATGATGAAAAGTTAATGGAATTTTATAATTTAGGATATAGAAAATTTGGAGAGAATAGAGTTGATGCACTAGTAAAACGTGCACAACAATTCCCTAATGATATTGAATGGCATTTTGTTGGAAATATTAGGAGTAAGGACTTAGGAAAAATTTGCGAATATGCGACATTGATCCAATCTTTTGATAGGCCAGATTTAATTGAAAAATTATCAAAATATAAAGATATAGAGGTTTTAATTCAAATTAATTTAGTAGATGATAAAAACCGTAATGGTATTGAACTAAATGATTTAGAAATGGTTATTGAAAAATTGAAATCATTTGAAATAACTTGTAATGGATTTATGACCCACCCTCCAATTGAAATTTCAAACGAAAGAAAATTAGAGGTTTTTAATAAAATGAACGAGATTTTTTCAAACCATCCAAATTTTTCAATACTTTCAATGGGGACTTCTAATGATTACCACCTAGCGAATAAATGTGGGGCTACTCTAAATCGTCTTGGCAGGATATTGTTTGAATAATTAATATTTTATTATTATATACATGAGTATATATTCTCATGTTTTTCGCCCAACACCATGGAAGGTGCAACAGACCCCACATTTTTGAAAAATCGTTTTTTTTTCAAGATGGGTTTGTTTGTTTATGATAATTCTAAATTAATGATTGCTTTTGGATTAATTTCTTGCGTATTAATGTCGAGTTTAATTACTCTAGGCGCGGATTGGGCTGAGGGTTTTGGTGAAGATGATGTCGAATCAGTAAATGCTGGACGATTAATTAATGAGAGGTTTTCAACAGATAGTAATGAGAGTGGAAAACATTTTCGATATATTGTTTTTCATCCCACATATAATGATAGTAATTTATCTTGGCAATCAGAAGTCCTAGAAGCGCTTGCATCTTTCGAAAATCACCCAGAAGTGAATGTCATATATTCTTGGGAAGTTGAACAAATAAATAGGAAAAATTTTGTTGTTCAAGATGAAACAGGATTTTATGCGATTAATGAAATTACATTTACAGTAGAACGAAAAGAAGCCAAAGCCATTCTAGACGAATTGCATGAAACCATTCTTGTTGATGACGATTTTAGTGGATGGATTACAGATGGTATCTCGGTTGATTGGAAGTTTGATTATTTAATTAAAAAAGATCTGATTAAGGCAGAAATTGTGGCAATTCCACTATCTGCTCTTATTCTTGGTTTAATTTTTGGTTCACTTATCGCTATGTTTCTTCCAATTGGCATTGGTGTTGCAACAGTACTAGCTGCAATTGGTATGACTATTTGGCTATCTAATGTAACTGATGTTACGGTATATGCAACCAATATTATTTCTTTAATTGGCATTGGAGTATCAATAGATTATTCTTTATTCATAGTAAATAGATTCAGAGAGGAATTGGATAGGGGGCATGATGTGCGGATAGCAATTGCAATGACTTGTGCAACTGCTGGAAAAGCTGTATTTTATTCAGGAATTACAGTTGCTATTGGTTTAATGGGGATGTTGTTTTTTACAAATACATCATTACCATCATTAGGGATTGGCGGCACTATTGCTGTTACAATTGCAATGATTTATTCTACCATTGTGCTTCCCGCAGTAATGGCAATTTTAGGACATTGGGTAAACAAAGTGAAGATTCCATATTCCTTTGATATGAGTGCTAAAGATGACGGAATTTGGGCATCAATTGCCAAACGGGTTATGGATAGACCTTGGGCCGTGTTAATTCCCACTTTGATTTTGTTGATTGGTGCAGGCCTTCCCTTTGCTTATGCGGAATTTTCTTTATCTTCTTGGAGAGCCTTACCTCCTGATGAGAATACAAGGCAAGGAATGGAATTAATTGATGAAAAATGGCCAGATCAAGCAGCAAACTCAATATTTATAGTAATAGAAACAAATGGAGAAGATCCACTTTTAGAAGAGAATCTTAGGGTTCAACATGCTTATCTTTTAGAATTATTGAATGACACAAGAGTGAGTGGAGGAATAGGAGTAGGACTTCCTAATGCCTCAATGTCTGCTGATGAGGTAATTCAGTTTTGGGCGACTCCTGATGAGTTTTTATCTTTAGAACAAATTGCATTTAGGGATAATTTAAGAAATTCATTTGTTGGTGAGAATGCTACAATGATGTCTATACAATTGAACGGTGTACAAACTAGTGTTGAATCAAGAGAAATGGTTGAACAAATTAGAAATGACAAGAGTGAATTTCTTTCAGAATTTAGTGGTCAAAATGACGAATTATTAGTGGCGGGTTTTGCTGCTTATAATGCTGACAATCTCAAGGCAATTTCGGATAATCTTCCCAGGGCTTTAGCTTTTATTTTAATTGCAACATTGATATTAATTTTTATGCAGGTGAAATCAATAATAATTCCAATTAAAGCTATAGCAATGAATATTCTTTCTATTTCGGCATCTTTTGGTATGTTAGTATGGGTATTTCAATGGGGTTACGGCTCAGATTTACTGAATTTTACACCCCAATCAATTGATTCTGGAAATCCAGTAATTATGTTTTGTATTGTATTTGGCTTATCAATGGATTATGAAGTTTTGATGTTATCTAGAATACATGAAGAATGGGAGAGGACAGGAGATAATACATTAGCAGTTGCAAATGGATTACAAAAGACTGGAGGGTTAATTACTGGTGCTGCGGCAATTATGGTTGTTGTGTTTAGTGCCTTTGGCCTTTCCTCAATAGTAATTCTAAAACAAATAGGGTTGGGGTTAGCACTTGCGATATTTATTGATGCAACATTAGTTCGTGCTCTAGTAGTGCCTTCAACAATGCGTTTAATGGGTAAATGGAATTGGTGGGCACCGTCTTGGTTCAAAACTAAAAATAATTTAGAACAAGAATAAATCAATATTTTACTTATTTGAATATGACCAATATTTTATTGTAATTCCTGCCATTATTAATATTTTGAAAGCATCCCAAATCAAAAAAGGAGCTACACCCCATTCATATGCTTGTGTTAATCCAACATCATATGAACTTGCAAGCCATAATGTCCCAATAACATATACAGGAATCATAGCAATGAACCAACAAATTAATTGAGACTTAATTTCAGCAAATCCCTTTTTTCTTGATCTATCAAGTCCTTCTGCCACAATTGCAGAAGCTAAAGGA
>NZKH01000052.1 GCA_002692465.1 Methanobacteriota archaeon
AAATTATTAGATCCTGATTCTTTTGTAGAGTTTGAAGCATTCATCACACATAGAAATCCCGACTTTAACTTGCACGTTCACCAACACCCAGGAGATGGTGTTGTAGCAGGGCACGGAACACTAAATGGAAGACCAGTGCATTGTTTTGCTCAAGATTTTGGAGTCTTTGGCGGAAGTATGGGAGAAATGCATGCCGCAAAAATAACAAGAACGATAGAAATGGCTGAAAGATCAAGGACTCCAATCATAGGTATTTGGGACGGTGGAGGTCAAAGAGCTCATGATGGCGTTACCTCATTAGCAGAAACTGGAGTATTAATGGATCATTTAGTACAATGTAGCGGAAGAGTACCAATCTTTAGTTTGATACTTGGACCTGTTGTAGGGGCTTCAGCATTATGTGCAGGAATCTCTGATTTTACAATCATGTCAAGTCAGCACGGCCAATTATTTCTTTCTAGCCCCTTAGTGACTCCAGAAATTGTCTCTGGCGAACAAACCTCAAAAGAAGTAGGAGATGCACAAGTTCATTCAAGTCGTTCAGGAATTGCTTGCCTAGTTGCTGAAGATGAAGATGATGCAATTGAAATGGTTTCTGAATTACTAGGTTTCTTACCAGATCATTGCTTGGCAGACCCTCCTTTTGCTTATAGTGGAGATGAAAGAAAAATATTGCCTGAGTTGAATGAATTAATCCCAGACAATCCCAATAAGCCATATGACATGAGGAAAGTGATTAAGCCAATTGTAGATGATGAATATTTTGTTGAACTATTCGAACAATATGCTGAAAATATACTAATTGGATTTGCAAGGATTGGGGGCTTCCCAGTAGGAATTATTGCAAACCAACCCAAAGTTCTTGCAGGCTGTTTAGACATTGATGCATCAATTAAAGCATCAAGATTCATTAGAACATGTGATGCTTTTAACATACCATTAGTAACATTTGAAGACGTACCTGGATTCCTTCCAGGAGTAGTTCAAGAGTGGGGTGGAATCATTAGGCACGGAGCCAAATTACTCTATGCGTATGCCGAAGCTACAGTTCCAAAATTAACAATTGTAACAAGGAAGGCTTACGGCGGAGCATATTTAGCAATGGCTTGTAAGCATTTACGTTCTGATTTGAATATAGCATGGCCTACGGCCGAATTAGCAGTAATGGGTGCAGAAGGAGCAGTTAACATCATTCATAGAAGAGAAATTGGAGAGGCCAAAGAAGAAGACAAAGAAACTGTTCGCTCAGAATTAGTTGAAAGTTACAAACAAAAATTTGGAGACCCTTATGTGGCCGCAAGAAATGGTTGGTTAGATGATGTAATAGAACCCGAACTGACGCGTAAAAGAATCATCGATTCTCTAGAACTACTTAGTTCAAAACAAGAATGGAGTCCCTCTAAAAAGCACGGGAATATTCCACTTTAAACATTAAATTGGAATGAATTCATTCCCTTATCTTTGTAAATTTGTGGCATTTCTCCTGTTTTAGCAAAGACATATAATGCGGCGACTGAAACTGTTTCTGCTGCAGCAACCCACATAAGAATCAATCCAATTCCAATTACTCCTATTACAATACCCAATACTGGTTGTATTGCAGATCCAATTGCGATTGCTAGTATTACTGTCAAGAATCCGAAAAAGATTGCTATGACTTGGATTCCAAGTCCCGATGCTATATTGGTTCCAAATGTTTTCAACATCATTTCTTTACCTTCTTTCATGGATTCTCTAATAGATCTACCTTCAACAACCATTAATGGAATCATAAAGAATGTCATAATCCACCATGCTACTTCGAAAACAAAAGTAATTATAGATAACAAAATTTGTAATCCTGGATTTTTTGCTTCTCTAGCATTTGTATTTCTAATCAATTTTAATAATAATCCCACAGTTCCAGATATCATTCCCCAAATTACAATCAAATGAATTCTTGAAAATGCCTTACTCACTCCGTAAACAAATGTTGGATCTCCTCCACTCAACCTCATATGTGCGTTTGCTATTATTGCAGAGTTCCAAAAAACTACAATAATACTTAACAACATATAGAATGCAAAATACCAAGCCATTCCAGCAGAAGTTAATCCTGCTACGACTTCTTCATTTGTTATTGAATCTGTTGTCATCATTACAGCCCAATCCATTTGTAGAATAAAGGGTGCATTCATCGCCGATAGTGTTGCTAAAGACATTGTACCCATCAATAACACATATACTAAAATTTCAGGATCTGCTTTTACTACACTAAAACTTAACTTACTCAATTTCCATCCACGGCCGATTGCTGCGAAAAAACCCATGACCTACCCTAAAGCAAATCTGATATAAATCTTAACTCTCTTTTAGCAGATTTAAAGCATTGATTCAAGTAAAATCAATCTCTTAAAAAGTAATTCAACACTAGGCAAATCGCTTTTTTTCTCAGGCGCAAACAATACTGCCCAAGACAAAATATGTTGTGCAACTAACATCCACCTCCCATCAATTTTATTATCTGAAATTACTATTTTAGAATCATATTTGGGAAATAATACTAAATGTTCTGAGTCAGAAGAATCATCAAAATCAATATATAAATCTGGATCTGATTTCGAATTACACTTTTCTAAAATTTCAGTGGGTAAAGCCCTCCTGCCCCTAATTGCTCTAACAACACCACCCATAGAAAGCCAAGCATTGGCTGTTGCAGCTGAGGCAGAGCCTCCTCCTTTCAAACACAACACGGGTTTTACATCAAAATCAATGCCGAATTGCTGAGCCGCAAGCACAACACCAAAACCGTCAGTCATTGATGTTCTAAGGCCTCTTTCGTCCAAAGTGAAGCAATTCATTGTAGCACCTAATTGGTGTTTAAGTGGTGATGTAATTGAACCCCACAAGATAGTTCCATCAAATTCTTTTTCATAATGGGATATCTTTATTTTATCAATTAATTCCAATACTATATTTTCTCCTTGAGTCTCATCAGTTATCTTTTTTATTAAATTTTGATACTCTTCGGAAACTAGACTTTGTTGAACATCCCTAAAGACGTTCTCGAAGTCATTGGTTGTAATTTTTTTAGTTTCTTTACATGAAATTCCTAGGTGCTCATGAACTAGTGAAAACAAATGAAGAGATAATGAATGTTCTATTGGAAAACCTGCAACAATGCACTTTTTCGAGTCCCCCATGGCAGACCCTAAGAAGTGCTTAAATGAAACTATAACTGTATTTAGAACATTAATGATTGAATACCTATAAGTCGCGCGTATACCATGAAGAGCGATTTAGACATCGCCCGCGAAGCGGAATTAGTGCCAATCCAAGACATTGCTTGGAAGATGGGTTTTGATGCTGAAGAGATAATACAATATGGTGGAGAAATAGCCAAAATACGTTGGAATGCTTTGAAAAAACGTCTAGACGGACCTAAAGGATTTCTTGTTTTAGTCACTAGCGTAAACCCCACACCTTTTGGCGAAGGTAAAACAGTCACCACGATTGGGTTATCACAGGCATTAAATCGAATTGGAAAAAATGCTTGTTGTGTAATTAGGGAGCCATCAATGGGACCTGTATTTGGAATAAAAGGTGGAGCCGCAGGTGGAGGATATTCCCAAGTTTTGCCAATGGAAGAAATAAATTTACACTTCACAGGAGATTTACATGCTGTTACTTCAACTCACAATTTACTCTCTTCACTAATTGATAATCATATCAAACATGGAAATGAACTAGATATTGATTCAAGTAGAATCACATGGCCAAGAGTTCTAGATTTGAACGATAGAGCAATGAGGCAAGTTGCAATTGGTTTAGGTGGCCCTGCTAATGGTAATGTTAGAGAGGAACGGTTTGACATTACCGCAGCATCAGAAATTATGGCAATTTTAGCACTGGCTTCAGATTATGCTGATTTGAAAACAAGATTAGGTAGAATTGTAATAGGTCAAAGAAAAAACGGATATCCAGTTTTGGCTTCAGACATAAATGCAGACGGAGCCATGGCATTATTACTTAGAGATGCTTTAATGCCGAATTTAGTACAAACAATTGAGGGAGATCCTGCATTCATACATTGTGGTCCTTTTGCTAATATCGCACATGGAAATTCAAGTATTATTGCAGATAAACTTGCTTTAACTTGTACTGATTATGTGATCACAGAAGCGGGTTTTGGTTCTGACATGGGTGCTGAAAAATTCATGCACATCAAAACTCCTGCCAGCGGAAATCCTCCGGATTGTGTAGTTGTCAATGTCACTGTTCGCTCCATGAAATTACATGGCGGTGCTTTTGGAAATTCGGCATCTAAACGTCCGTCTCCTGAAATAATTAGAAAAAAGAATGTTGAAGCTGTAATCAAAGGTGCTGAAACAAACTTAACAAAGCATATCAAAAATATGTTGATTTTTGGAGTTCCTGTGGTTGTAAGTATTAATCGGTTCTATACAGACCATGATGATGAAATTAAAGCATTGATTGAAGTTGCGGAAAAAGCAGGTGCAAATTCTTGTGTGGAAACAAATGTCCATTCTGACGGAGGACCTGGTGGTGCTGCTTTAGCTGAAGCAGTTGTTGCAAATTGTCAAAACCACATGGCTGCTGGAAGGCCATTTAATCCATTATTTTCAGATGAAATGCCTGTAATTGAAAAGGCATTAAGAGTTGCAACAAGGATATATGGAGCCGAAGGAATTAACTTATATCCAAAAGCACATAGAGATTTAGAACAAATTCAAAAATGGGGTTATGGAAATCTACCTATTTGTATGGCAAAAACACAATATTCATTGAGCCATGATGCGGGATTACTTGGCTCACCAACGGGTTTTGAAGTTCCGATTAGAGAATTAAGGCTGAATGCAGGTGCAGGATTTATTGTTGCAATACTTGGCAACATTATGACCATGCCAGGATTGCCAAAAGTTCCTGCAGCAACACATATGACAATTGATGATGATGGTGAATTAGAAGGAATGTTCGGTTGAGTAGATAATATGAAGATTCTCAAACGTGGCCCTGATTTTATAAAATTTAGAATTTCATCAGAAGATGATTTGTGGACTACAGCTAAACTTTGTAAAAAAAATAGAAGAATTGGCATGCTAGGAGAAAGAAGAGATCAAACAACTGCCGGTGAGGAAGGTGGCAGAGCAAAGGCAGCAACAAGGAAAAAAACCTGGATTGAATTAATTATAGAATATACTGAATTTCAAACATTTAGTGACACATTAAGAGTTCATGGAATTATCCATGAAGCAGCATTCGATAAAGGAAGCCACCATACCCACATAGTCCAAATTGGAGATGAAATCAACATATCAATAAATGGAGAATGGCCACATGAAGATG
>NZKH01000053.1 GCA_002692465.1 Methanobacteriota archaeon
AGCAGTAATATTTGCTACTACAGCTCTTTGGTGGTGGGGCTTTGGAATGATGATGTTCAAATGGACTCCAGAACCTGAAATACCTTCAAACATGGAGTGGAAGGGCATTACAAATGCTACTAAGGTTGCTTATTCTCAAGTATTTAATACATTTAAAGAAGTTAAAAAATTCAAGGTCCTTGCATTATTTTTAGTTGCTTACTTATTATTCTATGATGGTGTAAATACAATTGCTAGTATGGCTAGTGCATTTGGGGAATCTGTACTAAGAATTGACCAGAGTATGAATGTACTTTTACTATTAACAATTAACATAGTTGCAGTTCCAATGACAATTGTATTTGGAAAATTAGCAGATATTAAAGGAACTAAATTTGCATTAATGTTAGCATTGATAATTTATTGCTTTGTAGCAATTGCTGCGGCAGGATTTGCCCCCTTAGAATTAGATCCAAATACCGATTCTGATGGTGATGGTGTTCCTGATGATGCAAATCGCTATGATTTTACCTTTACATATAATGAAACTACAGAACTTTACGAAATGGAAACTCTTTACAACCGAGGCTATGAAAATTGGGTTGGTGAAACTGCAAGTGGTGATGCTGAGTTCCGAAATAATTTCCAAGAATATTTCCCTGCGCCGGATTATAGTGTTGAAACATCCAATGAAAGTTCAATTGGAAAGGGATTACTTGTTTGTTTGTTTATTCTAGTAATGGTTGCATTATTAGGTGCTGGAATGATGTTTATTCAAAAGCAAGAACTTGGATGGATGGGTGTTTTAGCAATAGTTGTTCTAGTAGGTGTTGGAATCTTTGGTGCTTCATTTTTAGCTGGGCAAGCAACTCAAAGTGATAATGAAGTAAAAACGATTACAAAAGATAATGCTGCATCAATTGTAACAAATTTTGACAATGCAACAGATCATAGATTTTCAATAATCTTTGTCGGTGGCCCACAAAGTGGTGATGCCGAAGTTGGTGAAAGGCATCCTACACAAGTTGATCAAGGTGGACCAATTGATTGGTGGCCAAAAACTGTACGAGAATATGTATGGGCCCCATTTGGAATTAGTGTATCAATGCAATGGATAATTTTAGGAATGTTTGTTGGTATTGCAATGGGTTCTGCAGGTGCACAAGCACGTTCAATGTTTACCAAATTAATTCCGGAAACAAGAACTTCAGAATTCTTTGGTTTCTTTGGGTTCTTAGGAAAATCCGCTGCGATGATTGGTACATTCCTCTATGGTATTGCTAGTTCTGTATTTGATAGTCGTGTAGCAATTTTGAGTATTACTCTAGTAATTTTAGCAGGAACATTCCTAACTAGCCGAGTAGATCTTGAAGAAGGAATCCGTGTTGCTGAAGAGGAAGATGCCCGAAATCGTGGTCAAACTTCTGAATAAATTAATTAAGTGATTTTATGGCTAAAATGAAGGGATTCAAATGGATTCAAACTACCCTTTCAATTATAATAATGCCAATAGGATTTATTATTTGGGGATTAGCTGCTAGTCCTGGTATTTTCCTTTTTGGTGAAGTCTCAAGCATAACTGCATCGTGGGTAAATTGGCAAAGAGCTATTGCGCTAGGGGCGACTTTAGGAGTTGGAGCATTACTCTGGTGCATAGTTGATTTGCTAATTGTAGGCATCTTAGGAATGATTATTCGGCCAAATCTTGAAGACGCTAAAGCACCTACTGAAAGTATGTTAACAATTCGTTGGGGATTTCTTTCTGTATTTCATAGACTAGCGCAGCCATCATTAAAATGGATGGTGCCTTCTTTTGTGGGGAATATTTACTATAGCATGATGGGATGTAAAATCGGTAAAGGAGTACAAATAAATTCATCATTTGTTAATGATTGCTTTATGGTAGAAATCGGAGAAAGAACAATTATTGGTGGTGATGCAACAATCAATGGTCATTTATTTGAAAGAGATGGGATCCACCTCTCAAAAGTAAAAATTGGGAAAAAGGTTGTGATCGGTGCTGGTTCTCAAATAAACCCCGGGTGTGTTATAGGTGATGGATCAGTAGTTGCAAGTAGAGCCGTTCTTCCAAAATTCACTAATATCCCCCCAAAAGAAATATGGGGTGGAATCCCTGCAAAATTTATTAAGAAAATAGAATAATATTCTATTCTTCTTCTGCTAGCTCTGCTGCTCTTGCTTCAATAGCTTCAGCCATTCTTTCTTCAATTGCTCTTTGCATATGTTGTGATTGGCGTTCTGCTTCAACCGCTTTTTCGATCATTGTATATCTATCTTTAATTGCTTTATTCAAATCTTCGAATAATGCCATATGAGCAACATACCAATCATCTCTAGCCTTCAATTCTGTAACAGCTAAACGTAAATCATTATCAAGTTCTTCTGAAATTCCAAATACTTTTGCGAGTCTGTTTTTCTCTCGAATATATTTCTCTTCCATTTTTTCTAATTCAGGTTCTAAAAATTCTACTTGTTTTCCTGCTTTAGCTCCACGCATTTCAATTTCTCTTAACCTATTGTCCTTTTCAGTTAAAAGTGCTTCAATACCTTCTTTTTCGATCTCTCTATCTACAATCTCTTTTTCAAGTACTTCTATCTCTGCTTTTAGAGTCGTAATTTCTTGTTCTTGAGCAGAAAATGCATCATAAACTTTGAGTACTCTTTCTGTTTCTTGTTTCAATGCTTCTTCTAACTCTTTAATCCTTAATTCAGGTGTAATTGTACCAGTTGTTGTCTCGTCGGTCATGTATTATCCCTCTAAGTCTCTGAACACCCCAACAGTTCGACCATAATAACTCCGACGCTTAGGGGTTCAATTAATTTGCAGTATCTAAAGGGTTTTCAGTAAGCCCAATTTCGCTTCCTAAAGGGCCACACAACTTGATTGGACCTGAATTATAGGGACATTTTGAACAAATTTCTGATTTTTCTGCTGGTTGTCTTTTTATTTCATCTATTTCAATTTGATTCATAGATGATTTGGCAATCCAGTTTAATAATTCATCAAGATTTTGTTGCTTTATTTTTTGTTCTGAATCATCCCAAGAAACTAATCTTCCGGAAGCTGCAACATAAATACTAGGAGGTAAAATTTTTCTTCCAACTTTACTATTTTTTTGAATTGAATCTAATACATAATTATACAATGCTAATTGAAAACTATGATTTTCTAAAATCTCTTTTTCTGATGAATTTAATTTGAATCTATTTTCTATGTCTTCAACAGGAATTTGTAAAGGTGTTCCATTCAAAGGATCATATTGATTAAATCCGTATAAACTCCCTTCTGTTTTAATGTCTACAGCCATTAAAAATCTATTATTTGACTCATCAGATAATGCTAAAACTAAATCTATTCTTCCTGAAAATGAGATTGTTGCATGAGATATTTCTGATGTTTTTTGAGAACCATAAGGGGTCCATAATTCAAGTTCTATCCCCTTTGGATTTAAAGAAATGTTACATTCAAATGGCATTTCAGTAAGTAAGCCATCAATAGAATATCCGTCAACTTTTTTACCAGAACATAATTTTCCTAAAGGCCCATTTTCAAATAATTTAGATAATATCTCTAATCTATTTCTGGTAACCTTCTCATCAGCATCAATTGGTAATAATTCATTTATTATTTCAGAGACTACCTTATTATCAAGCAATTTCGAGTTTTGTTTTCTTTTCCAAGTCAGGGGTAAATCAAAATTATTACTAATCGCAGGATTCCCGATTCCAACTTCAACTAACCTATGGAAAATAGTCCCAAAGTCTGCAGGATTTGGAAACTTAGTTTGTACTATATTTTCAGTTTTAAGATATGGCAATAATGATTCAGATTCAAGCCCTAAACTTGTACTTAGCCAATGTCTTCTCTTGCAAGCCCCTGCTGCATCTAATTTATGTGGTGCTAATCTTAATGCTATACTCCTTGATAATTTGTTTTCAACTTCTTGAAATTCTAATTTTTCTGAATCCAATAAATTTTGTTCAATTTTTAGTTTAGAAAATGGTGTTAAATTACTAATTTCATTTGAAAAACAATCTAAAGAGTGGAAAATTGTAAATGAGTTAAGTCCATTTTGAAAATAAGAATTATGATATAATTTAGATGGTTGTATGTTTAACGTGTTTCCAGGCTTAACCCATGGATTCTCTTCGGAATCTTTTGAATTAGATTCAATACCAGAAAATATCATTTCTCCAAGTGTTGGATTCTCTTGATTAGGTAATTTCATGACTATATTATTTGATTCTGATATTTTGGCTGGGGAATTATTATTCCCTCCAACCAATATCAAATGCTTCTCTACCCTTGTTAAAGCGACATATAATAATCTACGATATTCTGCTTGAATTTGAGATTGTATCAAATATTTTGAAAATTGCCACATTCCACTTTGAATTCCTTCTTTACTTGACCAAGGTTTTAATTGTGAAGCCATTAATTCTGGAGTAACTACTAACCTATTACGCATTGTTGTGTTTAATGAATGGTGAGCCTCATTAAACAATCCACACAAGACTACAACCTTACATTGCAATCCTTTAGCGGCATGTATTGTCATTACTCTAATTGCACCTGAAAGAGGTAATGTTTTCGCGGGTAGTTCTCCACCTTCTTCTCTCAAATCTTCCAGGGCAGACATCAATAATGTTCCTGATCCTCCTACTTGTGAGCATATAACGATAACAATGGAAATAAATTGTTCTGCTAATTGTCGTGCTTCAGATGAAGGGTAAATTGAAAGTATATCAGAAAAATCCAAAGTATCTTCTAATAATGTAATAAATTCTCTATTATGTGATAAGAAATTCCACCTTGAATACATATTCTTTTTCGGCCCTTCTTCTACAGATTCAATTAATAATTGAAATATATTTTCACTATTATTTGCTTTTTTAATTAATTCGTGAAGTTGTTTATCATTAAAACAAACCAACTCAGATCTTAATAATGCACTCATAATTGTAGGATCATGTGGATTTATTGCAGCATTTAATAAATTATACAAGGCTTGAACTATTGGCTGATTTAGTAAACCTTCTTGCCTATCTACAATAGCTGGAATTCCCCAATTGTTTAAACGTTCCATTAAATCTGGGATATGTTTTCTTTTTTGGACAAGTATCATGATATCTTCAGGTTCTAATTTTTCATCTGAAGGCAAATTTAGCCACTTAGTTTCATCATCAATACCCAAAATTCTGCAATCATTTCCATGTATTAAAGCATGTAATCTTGCCGCAAGTAATTCGTGCTCTCTTTCAAATGACTTAGAACCATTATTTTCAACAAAAGGGTTTAATGGCCTCATCATATTATGTTTATCTTCATCCTTATCCTTAAGATTAACAGGTATTATCCATTCTAATTTGCCTTGTTCATTTTTCAAATCATTTGAGGGAGTCAATGATTGTGCTCTAGCATGCCAATTACCACTAATATAATCATGTTCTTTAGAAAATAAATCTTCAAAAATGTCATTTAAAGTTAATAATAAATTACCGTTAGTTCTATAATTCATTGATAATTTCAAATACCCTTGTTCACGTTCATTTTGTATATTATAATCTAAAATTTCATCATTATCTCCAAGGGAGTATGTTAACAAATTTTCATTACTTCCTTCGATTTTTTCTTCTAAAATATCTCCTGTTACAAACTGATTTGATTTTGTTTTAGAAAGTATTGGTCTGGGATCTCTGCCAAATCCCTTAGAAACTCCCTGTTTTGCCCTTAAATCAATCAATCTTTGTTCTTTAAACATTTCAATTGTATTTATTTCTCTTATCATATCAATTGTATTCAACATTACGGTTACTTGGGCTTGTCTAAATCTAAAGATACTCTGTTTTAAATCGCCAACAATGCATATTGTGGGATCCCAAGGAGATTCCGGTGGTTTAGGTTCATTAGATTCTAACTTTCTTCTTCCAAATAATCTACATAAAAGTCTAAACTGTTGTGGATTTGTATCCTGATATTCATCAATAATAAAAGTTCTAAATCTTCTTCTCAATGATTTCACAATCTCAAACCGATTTTCTAAATCGACAAAAACATCTACATGCTCTGAAGCTAATGATAATGCTTTTTCGATGTGAATGTCTTCCCACGGGTTTAATGGCAAATCATCCAATAATTCTACCACTCCTTTAGGATACCAAGTTCGACAAATATCTGGACATCTAGCCAAAAGTAAATCCTCTGCCAATCTTTGAATGTCTGAATAATCGTGCATTTCTCTTGTTATTTTTATTTTTTTCAAAATTGATTGTATTCCCTTTTGAACTGTAAATAAATCTTCAAGTAAATTTATTTGAAGTGAAATTGAGGCCATTAATGGTTTTTCCGGGGGAATAACATTTAATGGAAATGAAACTAATTCACTGCCCCTTAAGTTACCCTCTGGGTGTCTAGGAAATGCTAATGTTGGATTAAATAACCAAGCACAATAACCCATTTTTCTTAATTGAGAAAAATCATGTTCATTGAGAAGATCCGATATCATTTTACCTATTTTTATTATTTCTTCTTTTACTCTATCTTTATTTTTTGCACCTTTAACTGCCGAAATTGATTTGATTCCTGAGGGCCATTTTTCTGAAGAATGATTAGGCAACATTCCTTTAGGCATTGCAGAAGATTGTGATTTCATTTTCAAATAATTTTTTTCAGTTGTAACTATATATTCAAAATGTGAAAGCCATTGTAATTTTTCCCAATCTTCACTTGGAATTCCAGAACGCACTAAATCATCATATGCTGCGTAACGACTATTTTGTCCCAAAGCATTTGCTAAATCTAATTCATTACTAAAATTAATACATCCATTCAACCATTCTAAAGCTAAGTTATATAGCTCATCTATTCTTTTTAATCCGGGTCTACTTATTGACAATATCATTTGTTGAATATAGTCTTTTATTGCTTCTGATTTATCACTAGCTCCCGCAGATAATTTCTTAATTTTAGATTCGGATTCTTCTACAAATAGAGACTGTTTCAATAATTCATTTAGCATTCTTTCAGCTATATATCTTCCACCTAACCCAGTGGACAATCTATTTCTTGCTTCAATAAATTTAGAATGTTCCGAAATAATTCCTGCTTCGAAAGCATCATTTTCATTTCTTATTCTCCAAGCAGATTTTATTGCTAATTTAGACAATAATGGTCTAGCCTCATCGCTTACATTATCTTTAGTTGGTGTTTCATTTACTAGCCCCATCCATGGTTTCAATAAAGATGAGAAAAATGAATCTATTGTTCCAATTGGTGCTTCATCCAGTAAAGAAAGCATTTGTTCAATTAAGCCTGTTCTATTAATTCTAGGATCATCTTCATCTTGCTGCTTTTCAAATAATAATGCCCTAATTCTGTGTCTTAATTCGTCAGCTGCTTCATTAGTGAAGGTAATGGCTACACATTCTGATGGAAGTAATCCTCCCCACTCCCCTAAATCTATTTGTTCTCTTTTTGGAGTTCTTAATGACCCTGGGCCATGTATTGGTCTTCTTGGTGACTGAGGAAGTAATATTGTTGCTCTTTGGACATCATTTAGTAAATGTTCGATATATCTCAATGCCATTACAGTTGTTTTTCCCGTACCTGCTCCAGCTGCAATAGCTACATGTTTATCTATATCTAGACCTAAACGCTGACTCCTATTCAAATTATGTTTCAGTTTCAAAAATCTCCCCTCTTTTCTAATCCTACTCCACAAATTCTTCTTACACTACAATATTCGCAATGTTTTCCGGGCGTTGGGTGAACTTTTCCATTTTTGGCAAAATTTGATGTTTTTAATGCTACTACTAATTTCCAATAAATCCATGCACGGAATGGATTAGAATTAGCAGGTAAATTTTCATCTGGAAATCTGTACATATTATGTGTAAATTCAGTTAATTCACCAATTTTTAAAGAAGACAAATAATCTTTAAATTCAGGATCTATTTCTAAACTATTAGTCGTAATATCTCCGACTTCAGTAATTCCAACTCCAATTACTAAATCACCAGGATGTGCTAACTCCCAAGCTCTGGCATATAATGCAAGTTGAAAATCTTCAAAAATTGCTTTTTTATGTTTTTCTCCTAATTTATTTTCGCTTGGACCTTCAACACTTTTTGTATCACGAATTATAATCAATCTTCTTGGGGTCCAATTCTTTAATGAAAATGGTGCAGGAGTATTGTCTCCTTCTTCATTGATTAAAGTTCCATTCTCAAATGGTACTAAATCAATACGGTCAATCCACCCCCTTAGTAATAACTTATCAGATGAAATTTCTGGAAGATAAATTGATGTTGGATTATTTTCACTTAAATTCCATTCAAAAGCGACATTTATGCTGTCTTCTAATTTTAATTCTGAAAGTAACATTTGGCCAATTCTTCCTTTAGGTCTAAAAGGGGGCATTTCGTTATCTATCCAATTTTCAAATTCAGATAATGTCATTCCTATGAAATCCCTTCTTCGATGTACAGACATTGCATCAGTACGCCAAATCCAAGGGGCTTTTTGTGAAAGTATTTTTACAAATTCAGCCATTAAATTATCTAAATTAAATGATTCGTCTAAAATGTTCATTAAAGTAAAATCACGTCTCTCTTTTCCAACTTCAAAACCTAATTGAGAACAAATTAATTCTGCAAATGATTCGTGTAAAGTTATTCCTCTAACTCTAATATCTAAATCTTCATTCATTATTTCTTCTTTTGACAAATATAATTCCGATTCTAACCATCCCCTTCTTGGACATTGTGCCCACTTGTTCAATTTACTAGCAGACCATATGATTTTTTTAGAAATGCTAATTTTTTCAGAATGTCCACTTCTTTGATCTAATAATTCTATTCCCAACGGTTTAGGTTCTAAGGGCCTAGGATCAATACTTGGAGTGGACTTAGTCACACTATGTTGTCTTCCAATTACTGGCCAAGTGGGATATTCTCTAGGTGTTTTTGCATCTTTTGGATATTTTTTAGGAGGAATTAGTTTTAATTTTTCAGTCGAAACAAAATTAACTCTTTCATCCCACTCAAGATAGTCAGATTCCTCTTTAAATCCACGTGGTTCTCGCTTTATTCTGTCTTCATACATCTGTTTTTCATGAATTATCAAAGGTGAACTGTCATTTAATAATTGAATATTTTTTCTCTCTAATGTTCTAATAACTCCTGCTTTTTGTTTATTTGACCTCAAAGTTGAACCGGTAAATGAAGTAAATGAATGATTATCTTTCCATATTATTTTTTCAGGAGTAAATACAAATATTTCTCGATTTTTAATTAATTGTTGAGACCATGCATTTTCTGAATCAATCAACCAATCTGGAATTTGTTTTGAATCATTATTTTCTTGAATTAACCATTCAGCAAAGGGAGTGCAGGGGAACGTCTTTGAATCTATTGATGGATCTAACAAAATTATTTGTTTACCACTAAACAAAATATGATTGAAATAATGCCTTGCTGCACGTATTTTTTCATCTGGATTTAATAATCCTGCTTCTCTTAATTCTTCAAAGTCTAACCAAGGAAAATAAGGCATTGATAAATCCCAATCGTCATTACCCAACCCCACTACTATTACTAAATCAGCATTACAGCCAAGTGCGTTTTCAGGAGACAAAATCCTTACCGAATTATCTGAACACTTTATTTTTGACAGTGATATTGAATTAATTAATTCCATTGCTTCTTCTATCCAATTTACGCCATCAATAGGGTGTTTTAATCCGCACGTTTTCTGAATATTTCTTAGATTATTATGTAAATGAAGAAATTTTTGAATTCCAACAACTGAAAAATCAGGAACGTTAACATCTAGCCAAGAGTTCCAATCTAATTTTTGGACGATTTCAAAAAGCCACGCATCTCCTGTATTTACAGGCTCTAAAATAGGTAATTCCTTTTTAGAATCACAACCAATTTTGTATTCATCTACATCCAATGCCTCTCTATCTAATTTGTTAAGCAATGGTCGAATTAAATTTGCAATAGACAATACCCACCATTGGGTTTGTTCTCTTAGTTTTCTTTGGGTTTTTTCATCCACAAAAGGATTATCAAATTTTTCCCTACTTAATGCATATAACCAATCATTAAGTGAACCACTTCCCCCTAAAATATGGAAATTACGTGCAGTTTCTTCAAGTAATTTAGAATCGGGAACTGGAAAATAGTCTTCATTTTCAGGGTGTTTATGTGTAAATAAATAATCATTTTTAAATGTGTAATTATTTTGATTTGAAATCATTTTTAATTTATCAGAGGACCAAGCATCTTGTCCAAAACCTAATTTCATTAATTCTCCAAGACAATGCAATACGCTAAGAAATAATTCTTGCTTTTCATCTGAATTAATCTTAATTCCAATCGATTCAAATAATCTTGGCCATTTTTCCCGATTCTCTTTTGGTCTTGGATCCACAATAATTATTTCATTATTTGAATCAAAATTAGCAATATATGATGATAATATTCCATGTATTGCTTCATCTGTTTGTGATGAATTAAACAAACCCAAATGAAATATTTCGGGGTCTAATTTTTCTGTATCAAATTCATGCTCTGGAATCCATTTAGGTATAGATTGCTTTGTTTTACAAACTTCAACATCAGCAAGAAATGCTCCATGTTCACCCAAACGAAAGCTTCCCGGATTACAAAATTGATGTATTGGTTTATATTTGGAAATAATTTGTAATAATTCTAATTTTGCTTCACTTAAAGTGGGGCTCATATCTTGAATAATAATTCCATCTATTTCTCTTAAACTAAATAATTCTAGATCTTTATTCTCCTTTAATATTTTAATTATCTTTTTCAGTCTTAAACGTGGATGGGTTCCAGACATTTGTTTCTCTACTTTAGAAAGTACTTTTTCATATTCAATTACTCCAGGGTCAGCATCCCATTCAAAAGGTAAATTTCTTTCACAAACCTGCCGGTGTAATTGATCTAACATTCTTGTCTTTCCTCTTGACCAAGTAATTTTCAAATTAGAATGTAATCTTGGAAAACCCGCATTTCCCGCTACATTGACGCAATTATTGTGAATTATTTCAAATAAAATACCATCATCATTAATTATTGTAGGTAACCTCAAATCAGAATGCAAATTATCAATTAGCCTAGGTATTGTTAAATGGAGACTTGAATCAATTGGGATGTTCTCTATTGCATTTAATTCCTTTAATGCTTGTTTTCTTGATTCTTCATTTGCATAGATTACTAAAATTCTTGGAAAAGTAGAATCTTCAGAATCTATCCATTTTGCTAATTTTAATTGGTGTTTTATTAGCCAATTTGGAAGATTTTTTCCAGGTTTTGTGTGTTCAATAGAAATTATATTTTCTTTTATTTCGTTTTCCATTGTGCCACCTCCCCCCACTCTTCACGTCATGGTTCTTGAATCCTTTCTTTGTATTATTCATAAATAGTTTCATTACATATAGATTGAACCAATAAATAATTATAACACCTAAAGATTATACGAAAGTATATGAGCAATAGGAAGAGATGCGTAATTATGATTACATTTATTCTATTTATTTGTAATTTAACCATTATTTCAGTTAATGGTGAAACTAATGATGAATCCGAAAGAAATGCTATTTTTGGAGGAATTGTAATTGATCCAAACGAAAACTTCAGTAGTTCAGTTTACACTAAAGATGCTTCATCAATTGCACATATCTTTACTGCAACATGGTGTACTCCATGTGTTGAAGTTGAACATGCAATAGAAGATGTTGCAAATGATACCAATGTTACAATGCTCACATTCCATAGATTTGCTGGGGAAACAGAAGACCCTTTCGGAAGTGAAAACGCTGAAAATTGGTGGAAAGAATGGTTTAATGAAGAGAGGCCGTTGCAACCTACAGCAATAATTAATGGTGGAGAGTCTTTAATTGGGGCAAGTCAAGGAAGTTATGATAATCTTTATTCAAAAGCATTAGAAAAACCAAATTTGGAATCTGATGAACAAACTGAATCTTCTATGATTGATACCTCTTTTGATTCTAATACTTCAGAATTAACTTGGGAAGTTACTAACGTTGACGAGTGTGAAGATGTGAAAGCATTTGTTAATTTTGTAGAAGATGTTGCATTTTTCCCTAATGGCTCAAATGGATTAGAGAACTACACACATATTGTACACCACGTAAAAGAAATTCCAGGAAAAAGTGGAACTGCTGATTTAAGTCAAGAATTATCTGAAATAAATGCTTACGATGGAGATGATTTAAAACTTATAATCACCTTTGGATGTATTTCAAATTCAAATGATGGAGGAGGAACTCCTGATGGTGAAGATTCATCTGAAAATAGCGGTTTTCTTCCACATGTTGGATTTATTTCAACAATTATGACAGTAATTATTTCATCAATGATTATTTCAAGAAGAAATATTTTTGAAGGCATTAATTGATTTTTCAATATCTTCATCATTAATATGGATATGCGTAACTGCGCGTATTAAGTCATCTCCCAATGCAAGAACATGTACATCGTTCTCTGCTAATTTTTCTACAACCTGTTCTGCAGTTAAATCACCAATAAGTTTGACATAGACCATATTTGTTTGTACTCCCTCTAAATCTATTGAAAACTGTTCCATTTCATTAATAGCATTAGCTAATTTTTTAGCACGCTTGTGATCTTCAGCTAATCTAACTATATTATTCTCTAATGCATAAATTCCAGCAGCCGCTATTATTCCTGCTTGCCTCATTCCCCCTCCAAACATCTTACGCCAGCGATGAGCAGAAGCAATAAAATCAAATGAACCTACCAATAAACTGCCTACTGGAGAACCAAGTCCTTTTGACAAACAAATAGAAATTGAATCATAATCACGAACTATTCGAGCAGGGTCCGTTCCAGTTGCAATTGCGGCATTAAATAAACGAGCACCATCCATATGTGCTGCACAATCATTATCATGAGCAATTTTAGCAATTGCGTCTAAGGTTTCTTGTGAATAACAAGTTCCGCCGCCCCTATTAGATGTATTCTCAACACATACTAGTGAACCATTAGGAAAATGACCTTGGCTACCATCAGCTTTACGAATTGCTTTTCCAACATCTTCGGGAGTCATAATTCCTAGTTCACCTGGAACTAAGGCTACTGAACATCCAGAAAGTGTGGCATAACCACCTCCTTCATAGAGGTAAATATGACTTGTACGCTCAGTTATAATTTCATCACCTGGATTTGTGTGGGTACGAATAGCGATTGCATTTGACATTGTTCCACTCGGTACAAAGAGTGCTGCTTCTTTACCAAGCATCTTAGAAA
Source organism: Methanobacteriota archaeon (assembly GCA_002692465.1). GTDB lineage: Archaea > Thermoplasmatota > Poseidoniia > Poseidoniales > Poseidoniaceae > MGIIa-I. Next base: position 13,315 of record NZKH01000053.1, read on the forward strand.
TCATCTCTTGAAGTTCAATAATTGTAGGATCATCGCCTAATACATCATCACCTACTTCTGCACTTGAAATAACCTCTCGCATTTCATCAGTTGGTTTTGTTACAGTATCACTACGAAGGTCTACCATGCTTGGTCGACGAAGATTTGATACTTAACGTCATAGATTGAAAAAATATATATTAAATGTAGTAATTAATAGTTGGTGTATTTTTTAACACGGCTAAAATCAAAAAACCCCTAAAACAACATCATTAGGGGGGTTCGTAACAAAACACTTGATATATGGTACGGTTACCGAGATATATCGGCTATGCCGGTAAAAAACAAAAAATGGACGTGAAAAACGATGGGCATGAATATGGATAAGAAAAAACTAGGCATGGAATTTTTCGGCGTTATGGTAATAGTGATGGTTGCACATTCTGGTGACCAACACCCTATGTTAACTGGTTTAACCGCTGGTCTAATGTATACTATGGCAATGGGAATTTCAGGAGGCCACTTAAATCCAGCAATTACGCTAGGTTTAATGGCAACGAAAAAAATGGATGCGCAAGAAGGTGGGCAATATATTGCCGCACAGATTCTAGGTGCAATGGCAGCTTTCTTAATGGCTGACATAGTACTTGGTGAATCTATTGCAAGTGCTGCCGAAACTGGTGGACAGATAGAATTGTGGCAAGACATGGCTGCTATGACCTTTGCAGGTTTCATACTAATGATTGTCTGGATTACAACTCTTGATGACAATAAAACTGGTTTTGCAATGGGTGGTTTTGCAGTAGGTATGATTTACTGGATGCTTGAATCTTCAGGATTTACAGCATGGAACCCAGGAACACACCTTGCTCAAGGAATTTGGACAAGCATAATGGCGACAGAGCTAACAATTGATCTGGCATCATTCTGGATTTTCTGGATTTTCCCAACTGTAGGTATACTACTTGGTATGGTTCTATGGGATTGGTTTGAAGCAGAAGATGAAGCTAAAACTGATGTTGTAGAAACAGATGAGTAAATAACAAAGAGTATCCTTTGAATCAGATTTTTATCTGAGTATACGCCCTCTGGGGGCTGAGGTCCCTAGAGGGCTTTTTTTGTTTATAATAATTTTAAATTTTTAGTTAATTCATCTATTTTTTCTGATGGGGCTGGACCAATTCCTCCCACAGTTAATGAATTTGCAGGTATTTGTGTTTTACCGGCATCTCGAACAATACAAGTAGGCAAATTCAAATCTTTTGCAGTTTGAATGATTTGTTCCAATTCTAAAACGTCTTGCGCTTTTAGAACAACTTTTTTTTGACCGCTAGATAACCATGATTGCATTTCTGCAGGAAATTTTTCTGATGCATATAATGCTGCTTTAACTGATGCGTGCCCAACCTGAGCTGCAATTTTTCCTTTACCCATTTTTAATTCATTATTTACAATTAAAACTAATTTGACATTTTTTAAAGAATAATAATACGTGTCTGTATATCTCTTTGGAGATGTTAAAGAATGTATCCAAGAACGTATGCCCATTATTACTCCGGAATCGTATTATGCTTATTTGACTAAAGGTAAAGATCCTGTTAATTCATCAATTACCCTTCTTGGCCCAGGTCCTATTCCAAGTAAAGTAATTGTTCCTGCTGGAATTTCTGTTCTTCCTGCATCTTTTATCATTTCTGAAATTAATCCTAATTCTCTTGCTTCACCATATAATCTCTTCATCGCTTCTAAATTACTTGCTTGACAAACTATTTTTCTTGAACCTGTATTGCGCCATTCTTCTAAAAGTTTAGGTTTTAATTTCCTTGCAGTTAAAGCACAATTTACTGCCGCATGTCCTGCTTGTGCAGCTAATTTACCTGATGATAATTTCAAATCCTTTCTAGTAATAATTACCATTGTAATTTCAGAATGGTTTCGGCTCATATTCACTAACCTCTAAATTTAGATCACTTTCAATTTTTCTAGACATTATTTCAGTAAGGGGGTTAGACAGCCAAATTATAAAAGTAATATTTCCAACTACATGAAGCAAATCATAAGGTATTCCTACAATTAAATATGGAATTAACATATCAAAACCAACTGAATGTAAAATAGAAAGTGATACAAACCAATTAAATAAAACTCCTGAAATTCCCGCGAATAAAATTAATTTCATAGATGTATCAAGTTTATTAGAAAATAATGCACCTAGGCATCCAATCATTGACCATGCTGCAGCCTGATAAATTGTCCAAATACCATTTCCTAAAATCAAATTTGAAAATAAAGCAATAATTGATGCTAAAAATATTGATTCTTTTGCGCCCATTCTAATTCCTGCAAGTAATACAATTACAGTAACTGGTTGAACATTTGGAATTGGGCTCATTAAAATCCTCCCTGTAATTCCAATAATTGCCAAAAGACCTAAAATTACAAATTTGTTGCCATTAGAATATTTTTTTTCTATATTGAATAAGCTCCAACAAATTACCCCAAGTAATGTTAAATTCAGTAATAATGAAACTACTGGATTCAAATCAAACACATGGTATGCAACCATCTTTCTCAACACCATGAAAAGGCATACATACTTGATTATTCCCCAAAATGGCTTTACCAAGTAGCAATTTCCCAAACTATTACACTATTTTCTAACATTACTAAATCTCCAATTCCAACGTCTGAGGTTACTCCGTTGTGGTATAAAGCCCAATATGCTCCACTGAAATTACCAGTGAGATCATTAGCATTTAATCCTGCAATAGTATGTATATATGGGCCCCAATCACTATCATCATACCCAATTTCAATCTCACCATTAGTAACATTTGTTGCTTCTAACATAAAATTAAATCCTGCAGTATAATTATCAAAACCCCCCACACAAACACCTGAATCGCGGCCTTCTGAATAATTTACTAGGGCCTCAGAATCTTCATTGATTAAAATCTCCGAACCGCTAGCATCAAAATAAGTTATATCCTCTGTAAAATTAGATGCTGTCATATTAGATGTTACATCTTCAATCGGAAAATGAATACAAATTACTTGTGTATTTTCCCATTCACTTGGTAGACCATAATGTGTATTATTTTCTGAAGTAATTAAACTTGAACGCACTTCTTCAGTAGATTCGAGCCATAATTTATTTATTTGTGGAAAAGCAACAATTACGGCCACTAAAATTACAACTGAAATGAGATGTTTTCTTCCAATATTCTCAAACATATTATTTTCCCTTGAGGCGTTTGCTCAAAAGTTTCCTAATAATTTTTCCGTCCGCACCGCCCCCAAGTTCTTTGATTACGATTCCCATTAAGGGACCCATTGCACCCATTCCTCTCTCTGCGACAAAATCTGCTCTTTCTTCTAAAATACGATCTATTACTTCTTCTATTGAACCT